>DATKKJ010000013.1 GCA_035543055.1 Terriglobales bacterium
TCAATCCAGGTCGATGTCGCGGATGAACTTCTCGTCGGGCGTTTCCTTGGCCCGCTTGACCGCCTCCTGGAACTTCTTCTCCAGCAGGTTGGCCTTGTTCTTCTCGGCGTCCACCGCCTGGCGGAAGAGCGATTCCTTGCGGCTGTCCTGCTCGTGCATGGCCTTGGCGGCGGCATCCAGGTCGGCAAAGGTCTTCACCCGCGGCGGAGGCGTGTGGGAGATGACCGCCTGGTCGGCCGAGTCCACTTTCAGCACCGCATTGCAGCAGGGACAGGTGACCTCGAATTGTTTGCCCTTGGCCATGGCGGAATCATACCCCAGGCGGCAGGAGGCAGGAAGCAGGACCGGATCAGAGATAGACGATGTGGTGGTCGGCGCAGGTGGTCTGAGCGGCGTCATAAAGGCGCAACAGGAGCTGGGTTCCGTGCCGCGCCAGGTAGGACATCCCGGCCAGCTCCCGCTCCTGCAGGTTCTTGTGGGGGTAAAGCGCGGTGACCAGATCGTCGGCGTGGCGTGCCTGGTCCTGGCTGCGGCGCGATTGGGCGCGCGCGGCCCGTTCCCGCAGCCGGTCGAGTTGGTAACGCATCTTGGCTCCGGCGGTACCGGCCGCGTCGAGCAGCGTCTTGTCCAGCCGCTCCAGCACCTCGTTCAGCTTGTTGAGCGACGCATCGAGCGAACTCGCGGACTCGTCGAAGGTCGCATTCAGGTCGGCGGGAAGGCTGTGCTCCGCCAATAGCATCCGCAGATGTTCCTCGCCGTGGAACGCATCCGTGATCTTGATCTGGTAACGGTCGAGTAGGCGCTGGATGCGCGGCTCCACCAATGTGGCGGCGAAGCGCGGGAGGACGGAAGTGATGCGGCCCAGAAGCTCCTCGTACACCACTGCCGCCTGGGCAAAATACGCCACCTCCGCCGGGCCGCCGACATAGGCCAGCGTGGGCAGCAGGTAGTCCTGTACCACCGGGCGAAGCAGGACGTTGGCGCTGAAATCCTGGGGGGCGGCGGTGATGCGCGCTTGCAGTTCCGCCGGCGAGAGCTTCTGCCCGGCGATCTCGAACTGCCCATTGGCCCGGTGGACGGGCACCCGCGCCCCATTATGCTGGGCGAAGAGCAAAGTGGATTGAGGAGTGACGTGCACCTGGGTGTGATAGCCGGCGGACTCCAGTTGCTGGTTGCGTTGGAGGAGAGCTTCGTCGAGGTCGGCAGCGCCGGCGGCCGCCGCCCGGTACACGGATGCGGCGACCTGATGCAGCTCGGGGTCGGCGGCGTCCAGCAACACCACCCCGGAGTGCTTGAACAGCCGCGAGAAAAGTTTCCCAAAGGCGCTGCCGAAACTTTCTCCCGGGCGGTAGGCCTCGCGCAGGAACTCGGTGGTCTCAGACTCTCCCAGCGCCGCGGCGGCTTGGGCAGCGACCGAGCTGATGTCTTCGCCGAAGCGCAAGCTCCCCACTGAAGCGTTCTCCGGCCCGTGCGCCGCGGCGCTACATCGCTTCAAGGCGTTGTCGGCCGCCAGCAGCGTGATGTGGTCCACCTCTTCGACGTCGTGGTCCTCGGTGGCCAGCCAGAAGACGGGTACGCATTCCACTCCGCTCTGCGTCACTTCAGTCGCCAGCTTGATGGCGGTGATCGCCTTGTAGAGGGCGAACAGCGGGCCGCCGAACAGTGTGACCTGCTGGCCGGTGACGATCACGCAGGCCCCGGCGCGCAAGCGGCCGATGTTGTCGAGCGTCTCCCGCGAGGCGCCCCAGGCCCGGTTCTGACGCTCCAGGATGGCGGCCACCCGTTCCCGCCGCGCCGCGTCGTAGCGGATGCGGCCGGCCTCCTCCCGGATCCAGGAGCGGTCGAAGGGCGGCCGGGGATAGAAGGCGCGCGTCTTCTCAAAGTGATGGACGTAGTCCGCGAACAGCGCTGTGGTGTGCGGGATCGCGGAATAGCTCAAACACTCCGAGGGCATCGAATCTCCTGGGCAGCCATTGTATCGGCCCCGGATTTGGATGTCCGTTGGTCGCAGGAGATGCAATTTCAGAGGCTGCAGAGATAGATCTCACGGTGCTGGACGAATGGCCGGGTCGAGTCTATGGGCCGCCCGCGGCATCTATATAGCGAGTTGACTTCCACGCAGTTACGACCTACCGTGGAAGTAGTTCTTTGACTCGCTGCAAGGGCCCGAGAGGCCCTGTTGTAGCCGGTCCCAAGATTCTCTCCGGTTTCAGAGCCGGGGTCCCCGACGCGCCCGGTTTGGCGCGTTGGGGTGGAAATTGGGGGCGTCACGGCTTCGACGGAAGAGCTTGCGGTCGAGAGGCATGCCGGGGTGCATTCACCCGTGATCGAATGCAAAACAACAATTGCCAACACTGAACTGGCATACGCTGCTTAATTAGTTAAGTAGCCGTCCTCCGCGGTTTGGTCCGCGGACTGCGGAAGGGCGTCGCACAGCGGGCTGGCTTCGGGTCCTACGTCTGGGGACCTGGGGCGAGACTTACAGGCTAGCCGATCGCGTTTCTTGTCCGTCTCTGAGCGCGAGAGGCGAAGGTTTCCGGCAACGGAAGCGGGAACGGACTAAGCATGTAGTCTCTTTGCCAGTGACCCTTTCGGACGCGGGTTCAACTCCCGCCGCCTCCACCATCTTCATTATTTTTCCAGGTATCCCGGTTCTAGAGGTTCTTCCGCCTGCGGGCGTCAGGATTTCGCCTGCGGTTTCCCGCCTCGCCCGCGGCTCGGCTCACGCCCGCAAGCCGGCTCAAAATTCAACTCCCGCCGCCTCCACCACTTTAAGTGTTTTATTATCAATATCTTACATACAGTACTCGGCCGTCGAGTGCGCCCTTTCCAGGAAATCGTGGATCCAGGGCGCACTTCCCCGGCGCGCTTAGCTCAGGCAAGGTCGTAGCGATCAAGGTTCATCACCTTGTTCCACGCAGCCACGAAGTCCTTCACAAACGCCTTCTTCGCGTCGCCACATGCGTAGACTTCCGCAATCGCCCGCAGCTGGGAGTTCGAACCGAACACAAGGTCGACCCGCGTGCCGGTCCACTTGATCTTGCCCGTGGCACGATCGCGCCCCTCATACACGCCTTCGGATGTAGAGGAGGGCTCCCACTTCGTCTTCATGTCGAGCAAGTTGACAAAGAAATCATTCGTCAGCGTCTCGGGCCGGTTGGTGAAGACGCCGTGTTTGGAATGCCCGAAGTTCGCCTTGAGGACCCGCAGGCCACCGATGAGTACTGTCATCTCGGGGGCAGTCAGCGTCAGCAACTGCGCCCGGTCCACCAGCCGTTCCTCGGCCGTCATTTGGTGTCCGTTCCGGAGGTAGTTGCGGAACCCGTCCGCGGTCGGCTCCAAGACGGCGAATGAGTGCACGTCGGTCTGCTTCTGCGAAGCATCCGTGCGCCCCGGCGAGAAAGGAACCTTCACCTTGTGTCCGGCCCTTTTCGCAGCTTCCTCGACGGCTGCGCAGCCGCCCAGAACGATCAGGTCAGCAAGTGAGATCTTCTTCCCGCCCGACTTCGAGCTGTTGAAATCCTTTTGGATCGCCACCAGCGTCCGCAAAACCTTCGCCAGTTCGGCCGGCTGGTTCACTTCCCAGTCCTTTTGTGGCGCGAGGCGAATACGCGCCCCGTTCGCCCCACCGCGCTTGTCGGAGCCGCGGAACGACGACGCCGATGCCCAGGCAGTAGTGACCAGTTGGGAGATCGACAGTCCGGATTTGAGGAGCTTCGCCTTCAGGGCCGCAATGGCCTGCTCCCCGATCAATTTATGATCCACGGCGGGAACCGGGTCTTGCCACAGTTGGGGCTCCTTGGGAACGAGCGGGCCCAGATAGCGCGAGATCGGCCCCATGTCGCGGTGCGTCAGCTTGAACCACGCCCGCGCAAACGCGTCTGCGAACTGATCCGGACGCTCGTAGAAGCGCCGTGAGATCTTTTCGTAAGCAGGGTCGAGCCGCAAGGAGAGGTCAGTGGTCAGCATGGATGGCGCGTGACGTTTTGACGGATCGTGCGCATCCGGCACCGTGCCGGCGCCTGCGCCATTCTTCGGTCTCCACTGGTGCGCACCGGCCGGGCTCTTGGTCAGTTCCCATTCGTAGCGGAACAGGTTGGTGAAGAAGTTGTTGCTCCACTTCGTAGGCGTCGTGGTCCAAATGACTTCCAGGCCGCTGCCGATCGCGTCAGCGCCTTTCCCCGTTCCAAACTTCCCTTTCCAGCCGAGGCCCTGCTCCTCGATGGCGGCGGATTCCGGCTCGGGTCCGACCAGTGCCGCGTCGCCAGCGCCGTGGGTCTTGCCGAAGGTGTGACCGCCGGCAATGAGCGCCACCGTCTCCTCGTCATTCATCGCCATGCGGGCGAAAGTCTCTCGGATATCCCGTGCCGCAGCAATCGGATCCGGCTTCCCATTCGGCCCTTCCGGATTCACATAGATCAGGCCCATTTGCACGGCGGCGAGCGGATTCTGGAGATCACGGTCGCCGCTGTAGCGCTCGTCCGCCAGCCACTTGCCCTCAGGCCCCCAGAAAATGTCCTCTTCGGGCTCCCAGACGTCCTCGCGCCCGCCGCCGAAACCGAAGGTCTTGAACCCCATCGACTCCAATGCGACGTTACCGGCGAGAATCATGAGGTCGGCCCAGGAGATCTTCCGGCCGTATTTCTGCTTGATCGGCCACAGCAGCCGGCGCGCCTTGTCGAGGTTCACATTGTCCGGCCAGCTATTGAGCGGCGCGAAGCGCTGCTGACCGGCTCCGGCCCCGCCGCGGCCGTCGCCGATGCGGTACGTACCCGCGCTGTGCCACGCCATGCGAATGAAAAGCGGCCCATAGTGCCCGAAGTCGGCCGGCCACCAATCCTGCGAGTCCGTCATCAAGGCATGCAAGTCCTTGATCACCGCATCCAGGTCGAGGCTCTTGAATTCTTCTCTGTAGTTGAACCCCTTGTCCATAGGATCGGACAGGGGGGAGTGCTGGTGCAGGATTTTCAGGTTCAGCTGATTCGGCCACCAGTCCGCGTTGGTCGCGGCCGCATGTCTGCGAGCACCGCCCATGACCGGGCACTTGGATTCGGTTGCCATGTTTTGCTCCTGCTTGGCGAGTTCTTTTTCCATGAGTTCATCCTCCTTCGTACCAGCCCAAAAAGACCGCGATAAAATACAACCTCTTGGCTTTCCCGTTCGTGGCATCGCCGGCCGCTCCTGGCCGGCGCGCGCCCTTCATCGGGTATGCACGCGCCTGCGGCCCTTACCGGGAAGCGTGTTGCGGAGCACGCACTTCGTGCAGAGTCCACGGAAAATGAGTTCGCATTCACGAAGGATCCGCTTGCCGAGAGAGCGCGAGGCGGGCCTGGGCAGGTCGTGCCACTCGATGTCCTCCACCTTGCCACAGCGGTCGCAGATGAAGTGGTGATGCCGCATGCCTTTCGCATCGAACCGCGCGGCGCGGCCCTCGACAGCCACTTCACGCACCAATCCCGCCTGCACCAGGTCCCGCAGATTGTTATAAGTCGTGGCCCTTGAAGAGCGCGGATCCACGCGATTTACGGCTTCAAAGATCTCCGCAGCCGTGGGATGCCGGTTGTGTTCCGTCAACAATGCCATCACCGCGTAGCGCTGCGCAGTGCACCGCAACCCGCTGCCTCGCAAGGACCGTTTGATCGCCTCGGCGTCCATCGAGGATTTAGATTATATCTAATGAGATATTTTGTCGAGGCCAGGCTTTTGCTTGGCCTGGGGAATCGGCTACGGGGAATGTGACTTCTCGATGGCGGATGGCGCGCCCAGGGCCCGAGGACGAATCCTGCGACAGCGTGGTTCGGCGAGGAACCGATCTCGATGGGACGGAACGCGGAAATCTCGCGTATTCAAAAGAAAAAGGCAGGTGCCGTGATCGGTTTTCCCCTCGTCACACAGCACCTGCGGAGGCAACTTCGCAAACTGCTTCGGCTGGTTCAAGCGCTTGCCGCAATTCGCACGCCACGAAGCCAAGCGGTGTCGCCGGCTCACTGACCGCCGGAGCGAGTCGCGGCGTTGCTACGCGCCATCACGCTCTTCATGGAGGCGGCGGGCGCAGCGTACTGTTCTCCGATGTTTCTGCCGGCGATCCACACCTGCGAGAGCACGTAACCGGAATCGGTGTGGTTGAACACCAGCTTGCCTTGGGTTTGAAGGTTGGGCGACTGAACGATCGACGCGCTGGGCAGGAACCCTCCCCGCCCGTCGGCTCCGCGAATGATGAGCCGGTCGCCGTAGTCGTTGGCTCGCGTCAGGGTGTACACCCCGGGAGCCAAGGAAAGGTTGCCGGCCTGGAAGCTGAACGGCACTTCCGCGGTCACGGCGGACGATTGTGCGACTGCCGATACGGCCCCGGTCAGCAGCAGCAGGGCGATTGCAAGCATGTTCTTCATTTCGTCTTCTCCTTGCGTCAAGCCGGCGCGGGCGAGCGGCAACTGTTCCGCGCCGGCTCTTCACATCGGTTCTGTTCAGATTGAACCGTTTGGGTGATAGACGAGGCTGGCCGGTTAAAAATCTCTTAAATCATTCTCAAGAATCTCTGATCGCGCCGGAGGCTGGGCTTCGGGCGGATCGAAGCGGTATCCGATCCACGGCTCGGTCACGATGTAGAGCGGCTGCGATGGATCGGTCTCGATCTTGGTGCGCAGGTGGCGCACCAGCACGTGCAGGTAGTGTTTGTGCCGGACGTAATTCGATCCCCACAGCGCGCCCAGGAGCGCCCGATAGGTCAGGACTTCTCCCCGGTGGCGCATCATGTAGACCAGCAAGTCGAACTCTTTCGGCGTCAGGCGCACGGTCTTGCAACGCACCAGGACGGTACGAGTCTTGAGGTCCACTTCTATGTCCCCGGCGTGCAGCACCTGCTCCCCAGGCAGAGGCAGGTGGTTGCGGCGCAGGACCGCCCGCACCTGGGCGACGATATCCCCGATCGGAGTGGGCCAGCGGATGCAGATCTCCGCGCCGGCCTCGTAGGCGGCGATGCGGGAAACCGAGGCTTCCGGTTTTGCCACCACCATGATCGGCACCGTGGACATGCCGCGCATCATGGCGCAAAGAGGCAGCGCCTCGGACCCGATTCCCAACGCTACGATGACCAGATCGGGAAGCTTCCCGACAAACATGCTGAACGCAGTGTCCGCATCGCCGGCTACGGTGACCTCGTGCCCATCTTGCAGCAGGGCCTCGGCCAACGCCGGTGGCGGCGTAGGTTCGTCCTGCACCAGCAGGATGGCGTGCTTGCTGTCCACTTCAATTCCTCCAAGCTAGCTTCTGGAGGGCCCCCAAGAGCAGACCAGGCGACACGCTAGGTGCAGAACGGCGGCAGGTCTGATCTGTTGCCTGGTTGGACTCCGGCCAGGCGGTAAGGTCGCAATATTTTGGTCGTGACTAGATATATTTCATGGTTCCCCCGCATTGCGCGGAAGCTGAGCCGACCTGCCCGCAGCGTGGTCCTCGTCAGCACCGGCGAACAGCGACTCCCCCTGCAACAGGACACGAAGGCTGTCGCGGTATCCGCGGCTGAGGGTCATCTCTTTGCCCGAATGCAGGCGGACCACGTACTCGCCCGTGGGCCACGGCTGCAGCTCCTTGATACGGTCGATGCGCACGATGGTGGAGCGGTGGATGCGGACGAACTCCTTGGGGTCCAGCCGCGCTTCCAGGGAGCGCATGGTCCCGCGCAAGAGGTGTTCTGCATCCCCGGCGCGGATGCGCACGTAATTCCCTTCTGCCTGGATCCAATCGATCTCGCTGGTCCGGACAAAGACGATGCGCCCGCGGGAGCGCAGCATGACCCGCTCGACGTGACGGGGATGGGCGCGAATGTCGTGGAGCAGCCCGACCAGCCTTCCGCGGCCCTCGCCGTGCGGCTCCGTCCTGAGCCGGGTCTTCGCCCGCTGCAGCACTCCCTGGAGCTGGCCAGTAGTGAGCGGCTTGACCAGGAAATCGAGATCGTGGGCCTCGAACGCGCTCAGGACCTGGCGATCGTACGCCGTCAGGAAGATGGGCAGCGGCATCTGCTCGGGCCCGATCGCTTCGATCACCGAGAACCCGTCGAGCTCGCGCATCTGCACCGCGAGAAAGACCAGCTCGGGCTTGAGCCGGCCGATGGCGAAGATCGCCTGTCGGCTGTCGCCGCATTGCCCCACCACGTCGATCTCGGCGTCGAGCTTGAGGTGCTCCGCCAGCGCGGCGCGGGCCGTCGGCCCGTCCTCAACGATCAATGTTCTGATGCCCATCGGCTACTCTCCACGAGCGCCGCTCAATCATGGCGGCCGGCCTGCGTATCACCCGGGTTTTCCGTCTTTTCGTCCCTGGTTTCACCGCAGAACGTCCCGCGTTTAGACGGTTAGACCCGTCTCGTGGGAAAAAGTTACTCTCAAGATTTTCTTAAAATCATCGTGCACGACATCCTCCGCTTCGCCCCTACGATTTCTTGTAGCGGCTGTTCCTCCCTCCTCCACTTTTTCGTAGAACCCTCGCACTTCTATTTCGAGTGCAGGGTTCTGGCCGTCACGCTTCCCTGGACGGTCATCTCCTTCCCCCGGTACGTTCGTCCCACATGGCGGCGACTGGACCCGATGCGCGGGCCGCCGCGCGCCTGCGGTTTGCTGGTTGCTATATCTCCCGCGGGCCCGGTCTGTCGTCCGGGCAATCTTCGAACATGATGAGGTTGAGTCGTATGAAGAGATTCCACGCGGTCATCCTGTTGCTGGTCTTGAGTGCGCTGGCCGCACCCTTGGCCGGGCAGGTCATCAAGGGGTCGATCTCAGGCACAGTCCTCGACCCGCAGGGAGCAGTCATCCAGGGCGCGCAGGTCAAGGCCACGCAGATCGAGACCAATCAGGAATTCACTACCTCGACCGATGCCGCCGGTCTGTTTCGCTTGAGCCTGTTGCCGGTGGGGACCTATCGGGTCGAGATCACCCGCACCGGCTTCCGCAAGCTGGTCCAGAACGGAGTGCCGGTCTCCGTGGGGCAGAACACCTCCATGGGGAACCTGGCGATGAACCTGGGCGAGGTGAGCGAGACCGTCGAGGTCACGAGCGCCGCTCCCCTGGTGCAGACTTCGGAGGCCCAGGTCAGCGCCAGCTTCAGCGGTGAGCAGCTGGGGACGTTCGTGGGCGTGCAGGAGAACCAGGGGTTGGACAACCTGGCCTTGTTCGTGCCCGGCGTGGTCAGCGGCCGCGACCTCGGCTTCTCCAACGTCAACGGGCAGGTCGGCGGGCTGGCGGTCAACGGCTTGCGCGGCCGCAGCAACGACCAGCAGATCGACGGGCAGAACAACAATGACAACAGCGTCGGCGGCCCCGCCCTCTTCCTGAGCGATCCGGAATTCGTCGAGCAGTACCAGATCGTGACCAATAACTTTGGTCCGGAATACGGCCGCAACTCAGGCTCGGTGATCAACCTGGTCACCAAGTCGGGCACCAACCAGTGGCATGGCAGCATCTTCGGCACCGAGAGCAATTCGGCTCTCAACAGCCTCAGTCATACCCAGAAGGTCTATGAAGGGCTGACGCAGCTGCCGCGCTTCAACGACGTCTTCGCCGGCGGCACCGCCGGCGGATACCTGAAGAAAGACAAGGTGTTCCTGTTCGGCGGCTTCGACACCGACATCGTCAGTGGTAAGAACGCCTTCACTTCCGGCGGCATCACGCCGACGCCGGCGGGCATCGCCCAGGCTGCGGCGTGCAGTGGCAACGCGCAAAGCCAGGCCGCCATCTCCGCCCTGACCAATTTCGGTCCCTTCGGGGTGGGAGGCGGGAGCCCGACGGCCATCAACACCGCGGTCCAGACCATCCCGGTCCTGGATGCGAACGGCATTCCCACCGGCGCAACCTGTGACGTGGAATTCGGTCAGGTGCAGCGCACGCTGCCCACCAACAGCCGGTCCTTCAATTGGTTGCTGAAGACCGACATCGTGGGCAAATCGGACCGCATCAGCGCGCGCTACCTGTTCAACAAGGCCACCTTCTTCAACCTGGACTCGTTCGTGACCGCGGCCAGCGGCTATCCCGTCAACCAGCCCGCCCTGGCGCAGGACGTGTACATCGGCGACACCCACACTTTCTCATCGCGGCAGGTCAATGAGTTCAAGGTGAGCTTCAGCCGGCTGAACGTGGAATTCGGCGGCAACACCATCGGCAACACGGTGCCCAACGCCGGCGGCCTGGCCAACGCACTGGCCAACATCACCTTCAACAGTCCCAGTCTCGCTGGATTCGGCCCGGCGACCACCGCGCCCCAGGGCCGCATCGTCAATACCTGGCAGGTGCAAGACAACTGGACCTTCACCGCCGGCAAGCACCAGCTCAAGGCGGGAGCCAATTACACCTTCCAGCGGTCGCCCAACATCTTCCTGCCCAACCTGAACGGGCAATGGAGATTCGACGACTGGTCCCACTTCTTCGCCAACGTGCCCAATCGCATCAACCTGGCCCTGGGCGATTCCAGCCTGGACTTCCGCGAGCACGACCTGTTCGTCTACTTCGGCGACGACTACAAGGTGAAGAAGAACCTCACCCTGAACCTGGGACTGACCTGGTCGTACTACGGGCAGCCGGCGAACCTCTTCCACAACCTCGACACCACGCGGGAGAGCGGGTCGAACCCGTTCTTCGATCCCGCCCTGCCGCTGAGCGTCCGCACCTTCCCCGAGCTGCCGTCGGTGAAGAGCAGCTTCGGGCCGAGCATCGGGTTCGCCTACCAGCCGCAGATCGCCAAGTGGCTGTTCGGCGACAACAAGACCACGCTCCGCGGCGGATACCGCCTGTCATACGATCCGCCGTACTACAACATCTACACCAACATCTCGAGCGCTGCGCCGCAGGTGCTGCTGCAGACCCTGCGCGGCGCGTCGGCGGCAGTCGTGCCCCTGCTCGCGGTCCCCACCGGGCCCAACAACCGCACCGAGCTGGCGCCGTTCCTGGTCACCGGCGTGGCCGACCCCCGCAGCTTCAACCAGACCACGGTCTCGCCGGATTTCGGGCCGGACCGGGTGCATAGCTGGACGTTCGGGGTGCAGCGCGAGCTGAGCCCGCACGCCGCGCTGGAGGTGCGCTACGTCGGCAATCACGGTGAGCACCTCTTCCAGTCCATCAACGCCAACCCGTTCATCGCCGATCTGGCGGCGGCGTTCCCCAACCTGATCCCCGCCGGGGTGACTCCGTGCACCACGCCGGTGATCCCCGTAGCTCCGGGCTCCGTCCCCGGCAGCCCGCAGCCCGATCTTGGCCGCGTGAACTGCGGGGAGGGTGTGGTCCGCGAACGCACCAACACCGGCTCCTCGGATTACAACGGCCTGCAGACCGAGTTCCGGGCCAACAATCTCTGGAACCAGCTGACCATGCGGGCCGCTTACACCTTCAGCAAGACCACCGACAACGCCAGCGAGATCTTCGGTTCGGCGGCAGCAGGCGGCACCACCGCCTTCTCCCAGAACCCGCTGGATTTCACCCAAGCCGAGCACAGCCTCTCGGGCCTGGACATTCCCCACAACTTCACCCTGACGGCCTATGAGCAATTGCCGTTCATGAGGTCGCAGCAGGGAGTGGTCGGGCATATCCTCGGAGGCTGGGCGGTGTCGGGCACCTATCAGCTCGCCTCCGGACAGCCCTACACGCCGGTGCAGATCGCGCTGAACGGGAACGACTTCACCGACCTGGCCTTCCTGGGCGCCTTCAACGTTGCGGGAGCGGAGAACCTGCGGCCGTTCGTCGGCAACCCGGCGGCGCCCGTGACCGCGGTCGGCGCCTTCGCCGGCGATGTGGGCGCGACCGGCGTCGGCATCACTCCGAATACGCTGATCGACTTCAGCGCCTTCAACGGTTCAGGAACGGTCACCCCGGTCACCCAGGACCAGGTGCGCTTCATCGTGAATGGCGGCATTGCCGACAGCGTGTTCGGCACCCCGTTCGGCAACGCCGGCCGCAACAGCCTGCGCACCTCCAAATTGAACGTCGCCAACCTCTCGCTGTACAAGACGTTCAAGGCGGGCGAGCGGGCCTCCGTGCAATGGCACATGACCGTGCTGAACTTCCTCAACCACTCGAACTACATCGGGTCGGAGAACTTCGCCAGCATCGATCCTTTCATCGACGATGCCGGCTTGCGAGCCTTCAACACCGGCTTCGGAGACCCCACGGTCTTCAGCGATTCGACCCTGCAGACGGCCAGCCAGGGCCGGCGGAGCTTCCGCTTCGGCCTGAAGGTCATCTGGTAAACGACAATGGGCGGGCCGGGGATCCCGGCCCGCCCTTTTTCAAGACTCCGCAGACTTCAGCGCGCCTTCTTCAATTCGTCGAGGCTGACCTGCGACTCGGCGCGCACCAAGGCAGTACTGGCGAACCGGTCGAGCTCGTTGTCGGTGAAGATACTGTTGCGGACGGCCCGCGCCACCAGTCGCGCGAACAGTCTTGGCTCCCACTTCACCATGCCGATCTCTGAGCCGTCCTCCACCCCGCTGAGGGTCTTTGTATAAGGATGCGATTGTCCCATCCGCAGCACCAGC
>DATKKJ010000014.1 GCA_035543055.1 Terriglobales bacterium
AAGGGCTCTACGCCCACAAGCGCATCGGACGCAGCGAAGAACGCGTGTTCAGTGCCGGCGAGAGACACGCGAACCGCGCCGAATCGCGGCCGGTCCGGGAGCGTGACGAGGAAAGGCCGTTCCGCAACCGCAGGCCATACAACTGACCGCGTTTGGCGGGCGTGACGTTGAGCGTAGCGAAACGGTGAGCCCGCCGCGGTCATCCTGACGCCGAGCGCAGCGAGGGGGAAGGATCTCGTGAAGTTCGTCAAATACAGCAAATACGTCGGCGACCCCGCCTCCGAGATGAGCATGGAGGACCTGCTCAACGCCCTCTCCGACTACCTGCTGAACAGCGGTTTCCAGAACCCTTACGCGCAGTTCTACGAGATGAACGAGCAGTCGCTCGAAGAGCTGAAGCAGGCCATCGAGCAGGCGCTGCTGAACGGCGAACTCTTCGATGAGGAGGTGCGCGACCGCCTGCAGCAGATGCAGATGGACGGCACTCTCGACGAGCTCATCGAGCAGCTCATCGAGCGGATGGAGCAGGAAGACTACATCTCCATCGACCAGCCGCACGATCCGGCCAAGCAGTCGAGCGTCGGCGGGCAGGTGGGCCGCAACGAGTCGCAGGCGCGCTTCGAGGTCACCGACAAGAGCCTCGACTTCCTGGGCTTCAAGACCCTGCGCGACTTGCTCGGGTCCCTTGGCAAGTCGAGCTTCGGGCGCCACGACACCCGCGACCTGGCCACCGGCATCGAGGCCAGCGGCTCCGCCAAGCAGTACGAGTTCGGCGACACCTTGAACCTCGACATCACCGCCACTCTCTCCAGCGCCATCCAGCGCGAAGGCCTGGCCCTGCCGCTGAACATCGAGTACGCCGACCTCCAGGTCCACCAGTGCGAGTACCAATCGTCGTGCGCCACCGTGCTCATGCTCGACTGCTCGCACTCCATGATCCTGTACGGCGAAGACCGCTTCACGCCGGCGAAAAAGGTCGCCATGGCGCTCTCTCACCTGATCCGCACCCAGTACCCGGGCGATTCCCTCTCGCTGATCCTCTTCCACGACTCGGCGGAAGAGGTGCCGCTGGCGCAACTGGCGCGGGTGAAGGTCGGCCCCTACTACACCAACACCCGCGAGGGCCTGCGGCTGGCGCAGCGCATCCTGCAACGCCAGCGCAAGGACATGAAGCAGATCGTCATGATCACCGACGGCAAGCCCTCGGCCCTCACCCTCGAAGACGGCCGCATCTACAAGAACGCTTTCGGCCTGGACCCGCTGGTGGTCAGCCAGACGCTGGAAGAAGTGGCCAAGTGCAAGCGCGCCGGGGTCCTGATCAATACTTTCATGCTGGCCTCCGATCACGGCCTGGTGCAGTTCGTGCAGAAGGTCACCGAGATGTGCCGCGGCAAGGCCTACTTCACCACGCCCTACACCCTCGGCCAGTACCTGCTGATGGATTACATGAGCCGGAAAACCAAGACCATCCACTAACAACCCAGTGTCATCCCGAACGCCTTTAGGCGTGAGGGACCTGCTTTCTGTCGCGGCAGCAGGTCCCTCGCGGCTGAAGCCCGCTCGGGATGACACCAGCTCGAAGTACACTGTCGCCATGGAAATCACCACCATTCAGCCCTTTCTCGACTATTTCGAACGCGTGCGCGAGCGCACCATGCGCCTGGTGAAGTGCATCCCGCCGGAAAAGCTCGATTGGACCTACCGCGAGGGCAAGTTCACGCTCGGCGACCTGGCGCGGCACATCGCGGTGACCGAGCGCTACTTGTTCGCGGAGAGCGTGAAGGGCGGTAAGAACAGCTATCCCGGCTGCGGCCGCGACCTGGCCGACGGCTTCGAGAACGTGCTCCGCTTCATGGAACGCATGCACGCCGAATCCATGGCTATCTTCTCGAAGATCACCGACGAGGACTTGAAGAAGAAGATCTTTGCCGCCGACGGCTCCACCATCACCATGTGGAAGATGCTTCGCTCGATGATCGAGCATGAGGCGCACCACCGCGGCGAGATGTACGTCTATCTCGGCATGCTGGGGGTGGCGGTGCCGCCGCTCTACGGCATGACCTCGGAGCAGGTGCGCGAGGTCGCGCAGAAGGCCGCCGCTACAGCGTGATTGCTTCGCGACGGAAGCTAGGCCGGCTTCTTGGGCGCCGTTTCCTCGGCCTGGAAGCCTACTTTGCCATGGGTCCCATCGCAGAACGGCTTGTTGCTGGAGTGACCGCAACGGCAAAGGGCGAACACCGGCTTGCCCGTTAGGTCGTACTGGTTACCTTCGTAGTCGAGCAACATCGCTTCGCCTTCGGCCCCCTCGACGCGGAAGGGACCATTCTTCTTGGCAGTGATCTTGATCGCCATTCTCTCCTCCGAAGCTCGATTCCAGCGGCGAGCAGGATACCATTTCGGCGGTCAAAGCCGCGCACATTGACCCCGGGCCGCGGCTATAATCCTGCGTTGCCGCGCGGCCTCGCCACTTCCGCTTTCTTGGCCCTCGCCTGCGCCCTGGCACTTCCCGCGCAGGAGATCGCCATTTCCGCTGGCGGCAAGACCATCCGCATCCCCAAGATCCAGGCCACCGTCCATATCGACGGCAAGCTCGACGAGCCGGTCTGGAGCCGGCTCACCCCCATCACCGACTTCACTCAGACCGACCCTGACCTGGGTGCTTCCGCTAGCGAGAAGACCGAGGCCTTCATCTTCTACGACGACGAGAAGATCTACTTCGGCTTCCGCTGCTACGACTCCCAGCCGGAGAAGATGATCCATCGCTACGGCGGCCACGACGCCTTCACCAACTCCGATTCGGTGAATATCTTTATCGACACCTTCCACGACCGCCGCACCGGATACTTCTTCTCCCTGAACTCCCGCAACAGCCAGTACGACGCTACCGCCAGAGAATCCGGCCAGGGAGGCGGCTTCGGCGCCTACTACGACGCCACCTGGGACGGCATCTGGGAGAGCGCCACCTCGGTCGAATCCTGGGGCTGGTCGGCCGAGATCGCCATCCCTTTCAAGTCCATCCGCGTCCACCGCGCTTCCACCCAGATCTGGGGCCTGAACCTGGGCCGGGACCTCATCCGCAACAACGAGAGATCCTGGTGGGTGCCGGTGTCCCGTTATGACGGCACTGCCCGGCCCTCCAAGGCCGGCGATCTCACCGGGCTGGAGAACATCAAGGTCGGCCGCAACCTGGAGCTCATCCCTTTCGTATCCACCCGTTATCGCAAGGCGGAGTGGATGCCACAGCACTCCGGCGCCACCGGAAATGGCGGCCTGGACGTCCGCTATGGCGTCACCCAGAACCTCACTCTCAGCTTCACCGCCAACCCCGACTTCGCCGACACCGAGGCCGACGAGTTCACCTCCCAGGTCTCCCGTTACGAGATCTTCTTCCCCGAGAAGCGCAAGTTCTTCACCGAAGGCGCCAACTACTTCGCCACCCCGCTGGGCATTTTCTTCACCCGGCGGGTGGGCTCGGTGCTGCCCGACGGCGAGCCGCAGCGCATCCTGGAAGGAGCGAAAGTGACCGGCAAGACTGGCCCTTGGATCATCGGGGCCCTCGAGGCTGTGACCCAGCGCACGGATCTGATCGATCCCACATCCGGCTTCCGTGTCATTGCGCCGGCCTCTCTGTTCGCTGTGGTGCGGGTGCAACACGACATCCTGCAGAAGTCCAGCATCGGCCTCATCTCCGCCACCCGCCTCCAACGAGGCGTGACCCGCGACTACTACGGAAACGTGACCAGCCAGAGCGAGTCCACCAACGGCCTGGACCTTAACATTCTCTCCGGGCAGCACATCACCTGGCTCTCCCAGGTCGTCGTCAACCAGAACACCACCCATCCCGGCTTCACCGGGCAGCACCTCGGTGGCATCTCGCAATTCCGCTACGATTCCGAGCTTTGGACGCTGAACGTCGGGGGCAAGTACCTGGGCCGCGACTTCGACATCCGCAGCACCGGCTTCGAACCCGAGGTGGACCGCTGGTCCGGCCTGGCCGGCGTCGCCTACAAGCCGTTCATCAACCGCTACGGCATCCGCCAGATCTTTGCCCAACTGAACTACGACGAGAGCAACGGCACCCGCGGCGAACTCGAGGACGCCGGCGCCGATGCTGACATCCGCGTCCAATTCAAGAATTTCTGGAATTTCGAGACTCGCTATTCCTACGACCGGACCCGCTTTTATCTGTTCAACCCCGGCTTCACTCGCCAAGCCTGCCCCGACAATCTGGCCTGCACCCGCGTGTACGTCGAGCCCTTCTGGCAGTTCATCCTCTCCACCAACACCAACCGCCCCTATAGCGGCAGCATTCAGTACACGACTTCCGGCCTGGTGCAGTTCGGAGAGAACTTCTTCGGATATCAGAAACGGGTGGACGTTTCAGTGAACGCGCGCATCGGCGAGCATCACCGCGTAGAACTGACTGCGGTCAACGCCCGCGAGTACCTGCGCGACCACGCCTACTTCCAGGACCGCCGCTTCCTCATCTCCCGCTGGACCTACCAGGTCACTCCCAGGCTGCGCGGGCGGGTCCTGGCCCAGTACGGCGGTGACAAGCATGGACACAATCTGAGCGTGAATTCCATTTTGGCCTACGATTTCACGGCGCGCAGCGCCGCCTACCTGGGCTATAACCGGCAGCGCCACACGCCGCTGGATCCCGCCGACCTGGGCAACGTGGTCTTCTTGAAGGTCTCCTACCTGTTCAGCTTCTAGGGCGGATTCTCTGCCCTAAGTCTTGGCCTCCAGCCTCTCCCGGATGCTCATCGCCAGCTCATAGACCGAGCGGATCTTGTTGGCGGCCGCCCCGGGCATGCCGGGACTTGCCAGGGCCAGCTCCGAGGAGAGCAGGATGCCGGTCACGGCCTCGTTCAACTCGGTGCGCAGACTGGCTTCGGCGTCTGCGCGCGCCCGCCGCAGCTCTCCTTCCCGCCTCCGCAACGCACCGCTGACCTCCCGCGCCACTCGCTCCGCGCTCGACACCGCCGGGCTGATCAGCACCAGGACTGCCGTGCCGCACGCTTGGACGGCGCTGTCGGCCAGGCGCGGCTCCATGTCCCACAGGTGCTGGTCCACGACCACTGCCGCGAACTCTGCCCGCCGCAACTCATCCATTCCTTGACCCAGATCGCGGGCCCAGCCCACCGCCTCGCCCGTCAACCGGCGGATCGCCTCTCCGCATTCCGGGATGCGCCCGAATGAACCCACCAGTAGCACCATGCCCAAGGCAGGTGCAAGTGCGGTTCCAGAAACATCCGTTGAAAATACAGGGATTAGACGGGGGGCCCTTCCCGGACTGGCATCCGGCGGGCCCCCGGGTTCACTGTCGGGAGGCGTATTCCTTCAGCTTGCGGTACAGCGTCGTCTTGCCGATGCCCAGCAGACGTGCGGCCATCAGCTTGTCCCCGTTCAACTGCGCGATGGTGTTCAGGATGGCCTGCTTCTCCAGCTCCGCCATCGGGATGATCTTTCCCGAGGTGATCGGCAACCCTGGTTGTGCCTGGCAGTTCTGAATGGTGGTGGGCAGGTCTGCGCCCTGGATCACCGGGCCGGTGGTCAGGGCGCTGGCGCGCTCCAGCGCGTTCTCCAGTTCCCGGACATTGCCCGGCCAGTCGTAGGCCAGCATCAGTTTCAAGGCCTCGTCACTGATGGTGCGGGTCTTGCCTGCGGGGCCAGCCAGCTTCTCCAGGAAGTGAGCGACCAGCAGCGGGATGTCCTGCTTGCGCTCGCGTAGCGGCGGCAGCTTCAACGCCACTACGTTCAGCCGGAAATACAGGTCCTTGCGGAACTTTCCTTCTTCCACCGCCTGCTCCAGGTTGCGGTTGCTGGCCGCCAGCACGCGCACGTTGATGGGGATCCGGCGGGTGCTGCCCACCGGCCGGATCTCTTTTTCCTGCAACGCCCGCAGCAGCTTGGCCTGCAGGTCCACCGGCAACTCCCCGATCTCGTCCAGGAACACGGTCCCGCCCTCCGCCGTGGCCAGCAACCCGTCCTTCGAGCGCACCGCCCCGGTGAATGCTCCCTTCACGTAGCCGAACAGCTCGCTCTCGATCAGGGTGGGCACCAGGGAACCGCAATCCACGGGCAGGAACGGCTTGTCGCGGAAGGGGCCGGCGCAGTGGATGGAGCGCGCCACCATCTCCTTGCCGGTGCCGCTCTCGCCGATGATCAGCACCGGGTGCGTGCTGCGCGCTACCTTGGCGATCATGCGGTACAGGCGCTCCATCTCCGGAGCATGGCCCACGATGTTGCAGAACCCCATCCGCGAGCGCACCTTCTCCCGCAGCAGGCGGTTCTCCGTGGTCAAGCGCAGATGCTCCGCCACCCGTTGCAGCAGCAGCCTGAGCTCTTCCAGGTTGAACGGCTTGGGGACGTAGTCGTACGCCCCGATCTTCATCGCCTGCACCGCGGCCTGCACCGTGGCGTGGCTGCTCATCACGATGACCTCCGCGTCCCCACGCCGGCGTTTGACCTCCTGCAGGAGTTCAAGGCCGCTGTGGCCTGGGGGCAGGTCCAGCAGCACCACGTCGATGGCTTGTCCCTCCAGCACCCGGAAGGCGACCTCGGCGTGCTCCGCCACGAACGTGCTCATGCCCAGGGACTGCGCCACCTCCTTGCAGCCCTCCCGCACCGCGCGCGCATCGTCCACGATCAGGATGTTCAAGAGTTCGTTGCGCCCTTCTTGGACTTCCGGCATCGATTCCACTGTGGCCATACCGGGTACCTCCGCGAGCACACTTTCACGCAGAACCCCTAGTACCACGAACCGCCTTCCCGATTCAGTGACATTGACACCAAAATCTGGAGGCCCGAATCCGCTCTTTGCTCGGCCCACTTATAGCTTTAAGATATTGTTCTACGTGAAACAGAATTCATTTTG
Organism: Terriglobales bacterium; assembly: GCA_035543055.1. Taxonomy (NCBI): domain Bacteria; kingdom Pseudomonadati; phylum Acidobacteriota; class Terriglobia; order Terriglobales; species Terriglobales bacterium. The sequence goes on from DATKKJ010000014.1 coordinate 6,881, forward strand.
CACATCGGCGGCCATTTCGGTACACGTTGCAAATACGGGAATTAGCGGGACAGCAGCGGGAAAGGATGTGCAGGATCGGGAAACACCCCGGACCGATGTTCCCAAAAAGAAATGGCCTGCATCCCTGCAGGCCACTCCTTACTACTAGCTACCAGCCACTATCCTCTTGCGGTCAGCGGCTGGGTCAGGCGGAAGGTCAGGCGTCGCTCCGCATTGAAGCCGACGTCCTTCTTGCCGGTGGCGTAGGCGGCGCCGGTGCCGGCGCCCGCACCCACCAGTCCGCCGATCAGCGCGCCCTTGCCGCCGCCGGCCAGCGCGCCGATGAGCGTGCCCGCCCCCGCGCCTCCGCCGATCAGCGCCAGGTTGCGCTTCTTATGCGCTCCGCCCTGCACAAAGATGCTGGAGGTCTGCACCGGGACCATCTTGCCATCTACCTCGATCTCGCTCAGCCCGATGCGCAGGTATCCGGAGTTGCTCATGTGTCCTGACTTGCGGGCGGCCAGCACGTGGCCTTTCACCGCCGCTCCCTTGGGCGCCACCGCCTGTCCATTCACGACCAGCGGCTCTTCCAGCACGGCATCAAAGCCATCGCCCGATTGCGCCGTCTCGCTTGAGATCCGCTGCGACAGGCTCACCGTCACCGGTGTTCCGGCTGGCACCACTAGCGGATCCGGATGGGAGAAGAGCCCCTTCTTGGCCTGCTGGTCGAACGGAAGCTGGTTGCCTTCGGGGTCTGCGGCTTGGGGATTGTCTGCGACGCGGTTGCCGCAGCCGCTGGCCAGCGCCATCAGCAGCACCAGCATAGGCAGTGTCATCATGAGGGTCGTGCGTTTCATAGTACCTCCTGCGACTTCACGACTGGGAAGCGCACGGCAAGTGCCATTCTATCTCCCGTATTTTCAATAGATTGGAGCTGCTGCCCGATTTGCGGGCGTGTAATTTTTTCTCGTCTTCGGGCACCATCGAAGGCACAGAAAAAAAAGGACGTCCCTTCTGAGAGGACGTCCTACAGGAGAGGCACAAATGAAGAAGGTCTATTCGCTCGAGCCGCCGGCGCCGCTCTCGCGTACGGCACCGATGGATTCTTGCGGCGCAATCACCCCGTCGAAGTCGGTGGCGCCCAGTACCCGACCCCAGCCCATGGCCAGGGCGCGCAGGAAATAGCCCGGCTCCCCGAAGCCATGCCAGGTGCGGCCGCCATCCCGGCTCTCGAAGGAGCGTCCGGTGGCCGTGGCCAGCAACCGTGAACCCTCGGCGTCGTAGATCATCGCATGCACGTCCTTGGGGGGCAGCCCGGCCATGACGTGCTCCCAGGTGTCGCCCCCGTCGTCGCTGCGGAACGCTCCCTCGCGCGAAGCCAGCCACAGGTGGGCGTCACCATCCAGCGTGATGCCGCGGATCTGAGTGACATATCCGGGGACCTTCGCCGTGTACCAGTGGGAGCCGTGGTCCAGGGAGACCACCACGCTGCGGGCGGTGGCCGCGGCTACCATGTTGCCGCGCACCGCGACCGAGACGAAGTTCTGGCTGCCCTGCACCGGGCCGCCGTGCCAGCTCTGGCCGCGATCGGTGCTGCTGAACAGGCCCACGGAAGTCGCCGCGAACCACTTGCTCGGAGCGAGTTCCAGGGCCGCGACACGCGCCTTCAGGTCAAAGACCAGCGTCTGCTTGCTGACGCTCGACTTCATCCCTTTGCGCGCGGGCGTGACCACCACCTTCTCCGTGACCGCGACATTGGCCGGGCGCCAGTTGCGCGTTGTGCGCTCCCACTGGAAGATGCCGGCATTGGTCCCGGCTAGCAACGAACCGTCGTCCGCCTGGCGCAGGGCGAAGACGTCGCGTCCGGCCAGGCCGTCGCTGGCCTGCTGCCAGCTCTCGCCCCCGTCATGGGAAAGGAAGACCCCGCCGAACTCCTTGTCATTCAGCAAGCCGGCGTAGACCGTCTGGCTGTCGCTGCGATCGAGCAGCAGGGCCGCAACCTGGCGATGGGCGAAGCCGCGGTTGGAGGCCAAGAAGGTCTGCGCCGCATTGTCGCTGGCCAGCACGCCGCTGCGGTCGGTAGCCAGCAGGACCCGCGCCGGACGCCGCGGATCGACCAGCACGTCATTGACGATGATGTTGGGCGCGCTCACCCGTTTCCAGGTCTTGCCCGCGTCCACCGTCTTCCACAGGCCTTCGGTCGTTCCGGCATACACCACATTGCGGTCATTGGGGTCCTGCTTGAGGACGCGGGTGCGCCGCGCCGAGAATGGGATCCCCTGGATCTTGTGGAACAGCTCGCCGCCGTTCTCGCTCTTGTAGATCCCCGAACAGGCGCTGGCATATACCACCGCGGGCTGCTGCGGATCGATGATGATGGAGAAGACGTCGGAATCGTCGATGATGCCCTTCTTGATGTTGCTCCAGGTGGCTCCGCCGTTGCTGGTCTTCCAGGGCAGGTGCCAGGTGCCAGCGTAGATGACGGCCGGATCGGCCGGATCGATCGCCACCGACTCGAAGTTCTTCAACTCGCTGTGCCCGTTGGGCGTGATCTTGCGCCACGTCTGGCCGGCGTCGTCACTGCGGAAGACGCCGTCCAGCGCCCCCGCCACCATGATTTCCGGATGCCCGGCGGCCAGGGCGAAGGCACGGATGCTCTTGCCATGCATCGCCGGAATCGTCTCCCAGGTGCGCCCATCGTCGCGGCTGCGGAACAGTTCGCCGCGCTCGCCGCTCTCCACGCTCCACGCGGCCACGTAGATGGTTCCCCGATGCACGGGGTCGAAGATCACATGGTCGAGCACCAGGTCGTCGCCGTCGCCCAGGTGGGCGAAACGCGACCAGCTGGCGCCGTTATCGCTGGAGACGAACAGCTTGCCAGAACTGGTGCCCAGGAGGATGCGGTCGGGGTTGCGCGGATCGTAGGTCAGGCTGCGGACATCGCCGCCATCCGGACCTAAGGCGCGCCAGCTCGCGGCCTGGCTGCAGCACACCGCTGCGGCCACCAGGACTGCCACCACCATGATGGTGCGAAAGCGCATGGCAAACCGAAGAATCATACAAAATCCATTCCGGCCAGAGTAGTGGGATTTGATGTCATTGCCGGAGCTAACTTTGCCCCCAGCCGCCAGACCCGGCAAGTTACCGAAGGCCGAAATGAGAATGGCCGGTGGGTGTGGACCCACCGGCCAGAAAACAAAGGAGTTACTGCTTTTTCGGGGCCGCAGCCGCGGGCTTCTTCGCGGTCGTCTTGGCCTTCTTGGCAGGGGCAGTCGGCTTCTCCATCACCGGCTCGGTGCCAGCCTGCTTGAAGGTGGCGCCCGCAGGCACGATCCACTGCTCGGTGCTGGCGGCATCCGCGCTGCCGGAACGGGTCTCGAGCCGCGCCGGATCGATGCCCTTCTCCTTCGTCATGTACTCCTTGACGTTGGCGGCACGCTGCCCGGCCAGGTTCTTGACCTTCTCCTTGGCGGTCTTGTTGCCGACGATGACGCCCTTGGCGTCGGCATCGCGCTGCAGGCGCAGGGCGTAATCGTCGAGTGCGGCCTTGCAGGCGTTGTCCACGCGCGCCGGCTTGGCTTTGTTGGTGTAGCTGCACTCGTTGAGCTTGCTGGCCTCGGGCGGCGGCGGCGGATTCTCGACGTTCACATTGGCCGTGCCATTGCTCGACAGGTTGCGGCTGTCGGTACAAGTCGCGGTCACCGTGATGGGACCGGGGGATGCGCCCGCGGTGTCCAGGGTCGCGCTGTTGCCGCTGCCCGACACCCGGCCCGCGCTCGACGACCAGTTGGTGATGCTCGCCGTCACCGGGTAGTCGGCGCTGTTGTCCGGGCTGCTGCACGAGCAGGAGATGGTCGAAGGCGTCCCCGACTGCACCGTGCTCGGGTTCGCCGAGCAGGCAACCTGCGGAGGATTCTTCGGCCGTTCCTTCACCCGGAAGCTGGTGTTGCAGCTCGCCGTCGCCTTCGGGTTCTTGGTGTCGGTGACCTTCGCCGTCAGGGTGTAGCTGCCGGGGTTCAGGCCTTTGGTGTCGATGTTGGCGGTCTCCTTGCCCGCGACCTTCAGGCCGCCGCTGGCCGTCCAGGCGATGTCCACCGGGTGCTTGGGATTGAAGCCGCCAGGGGTCACGGTCGCGCGCACGCCTTCACCGGCGAACACCTCCGTGGGCTGCACCGAGCAAGCCGCGGTGGGCGGAGCCGGAGGCGGCCCGCCGCCCAGCAGGAACACCAGGCCGGTGCGGACCCGCGCCGCGTTCACCGCCTCCGAAAGGAAATCAGGCTCGGCACGGACCCAATCCGCTTCGATGAGGCGGATGGCGATGTTACGGTGGACCTTCAGGTCAAGACCGCCGCCCAGGGCCAGCCCGACGCTGTTGTCGGCGCTCAGCCCGGACGGGGAAACGCGCGCCAGGCCGAACAGCGCGTGCACGAACGGCCGGGCATGCTCGCCGTTAAGCAGGGTGAATTTCGGCCCGAACAGGATGGTGCTGATATTGGAAGTGTCGGAGTAATGCCCGCCGAAATCGGCCCCGAACCCGAAGTGGGGGGTGAAGTTGTAAGTCACGTTCGTGCCCCAGCCCGCAGGAATGCTCTCGTCGGGAGCATTGGCGGACCCGGGGTGAAGGTAAGAATAGCCTGCGAAGATCTCGACTTTAGGCGGCGACTGGTCTTGCGCCGCAGCTCCCAATGAAAAAAGCGCGATCGAACAAAATGCCAACAGTAAACGACGGATCAGCATGGGTGCTTCCTCCGGTATCAAAACTGAACTCTTGCGGGACTGTCACGCGCAACCGAAAATGCGGCCGAAGCGGCACAGAAGGAGACGGACCCCGGCCGCAAGCTGCGAATTGTAACAGCTTTGGCAGCCGGAGCGAAAGGAAGCGGGAGCCGCATCTCGCGCTAGCAAAGGAACTTCGGCGATCTCGTGTCGGAGGGGGCCGGGCGGCCGATTACTGATTGATAAACCTGGGTTGCGCCGATTACGAAAGTGCACTGCCCCCTTGCCTTGACCGAGCGGCATGTTGTTCGATGCAAGTGACCTCAGACCTGGTGCCGGCATCACAAGAAGGAGATTCCGAGCGATGGTCTCAAGCGCCGGCCCGCACCCTGTAAGGCATAATGAATCGAGCGAGATGAGCCAGGAAAAGGTACTGATCGTCGAGGACGAGGACAACGCCCGCACCGGCTTGGCCGAAATGGTCGGGACCTGGGGCTATCGGACGGAGACTGCCCGCGACGGGCTGGAGGCCCTGGAAAAAGCGGCGGCCTGGTCGCCGGCAGTGGTGATCACCGACATCAAGATGCCGCGGATGGACGGCATCGAGTTGCTGCAGCGGCTGGCCGAATTGCCCGTGCCCATCATGGCCATCGTGGTCACGGCCCAGGGGTCGGGCGAGGTCGGCTTCCAGGCCGGACAACTCGGCGCCTACAGCTACATCGAGAAACCCATCCATCCGGCGCGGCTGCGCAACCTGCTGGAGAACGCCACCCGGCAGCACGAGACCGAGGTCGAGCTGGAGGTCACGCGCCGCAAGCTGCGCGACACCGGCACTCTGGGCTCGCTGGTGGGCTCCTCGAAGAAGATGCAGGAGATCTTCCGCCTGGTCGAGATGGTGGCCCCGAGCACCGCCTCGGTGCTCATCACCGGCGAGAGCGGCACCGGCAAAGAGCTGGTGGCCCGCACCATCCATAATCTGAGTCCGCGCAAAAGCAAGCCGTTCGTGGCCATCAACTGCTCCGCCATCCCTGAGACCCTGATCGAGAGCGAGATCTTCGGCCATGAAAAAGGCGCCTTCACCGGCGCCCTGGAGCGCCGCGCCGGCTGCTTCGAACTCGCCGAGGAAGGCACGCTCCTGCTGGACGAGATCGGGGAAATGCCGGTGGGCACGCAGGCCAAGTTGCTGCGCGTGCTCGAGGACCGCAAGCTCCGCCGCCTGGGCAGCAAGGTGGAGACGGAAGTGGACGTGCGAGTGCTGGCCGCCACCAATAAGGTCCCGGAAGAGGCCGTCGCCAAGGGCGAACTGCGTAATGACGTCTACTACCGCCTCAACGTCTTCAACATCCACATGCCGGCGCTGCGCGAACACAAGGAGGACTTGCCGCAACTGGTCGAGGCGCTGCTCGCCGAAGTCAACGCCAAGCATGGGCGCCAGGTCGCCAGGGTCAGCGAGCCGGTGATGGAGCTTTTCCTCAAGTACGGCTGGCCGGGGAATGTGCGTGAACTCCGCAACACCCTGGAGCGCGCCGTGATCGTCTGCGAGGGCGCCGCGGTGGAGCAGAAGCATCTGCCTCCGGGGTTCGGCAGCCTGCTGCCCAGGCCGCCGGTGGCCGAAGCGAACGCGGTGCGCGTCAGCGTGGGCACCACTGTGGAAGAAGCGGAGAAGGCCTTGATCCTCAAGACCCTGGAGGCTACCAATAACAACAAGACCCGGGCGGCGGAGATCCTGGGCATCAGCCTCAAGACCTTGCACAACAAGCTGAAGGAGTACGGCAGCACGGTGACCAACGGGGTAGCCGCCGGCAGCGGCACGTAGACTCATAGTTCATAGTGCATAGTGCATAGTTCATAGCCCACAGTTCGCGGTGGCCCACCTCTCGGCGCTCTTGGCGAAGGGTTGGGGAAGACGACTGAGGACTGGCGACCGGCGACTGGCGACTGCTTTTCATGGCCCGCATTCACCTGAAGACGAAACTGGTGCTGGCCATCACCCTGATGGTGATGGCGCTGGTGGCCGTCCTGTCCAGCATCTACCTCTCCCACCTGGTGCGCCAGCGGGTGGAAGAGGTGTACCAGAGCGCCCAGTTCGTGGGACACGAGGTCTTCCACGCCACCCGCCAGGCCTTGGAGGTGGACCTCAGCAGCACCAAGGCCGACCTCTCCGATCCGGCCGGGCTGCGCGCCGCCATCGAAGAGGTGCTGACCACCGATCCGGGCCTCAATTCCCTGCTGCAATCCATCGTGGGTTATTCGCCCACCATCTACGACGTGGCCATCGTGGACCCGCGGGGGCGCGCGCTCTTGCACACCGACGCCGACAAGACCGGCAAGCTGGTGCCGGAGCGCGATGATTTCGCGGTCGTGCGCAACGGCAGCATCCGCCAGCAGGTCGGCATGGTCTTCGGCCCGGCACGGGTCTTCGAGATCCGCATCCCGCTGGAACGCGACGGGCAGCCGTTCGGCGCCATCCGCGTCGGCATCTCGACGGTCTTCCTGAAGAACACCCTGCAACCGCAGTTGACCAGCGCGGTGCTGTTCTCCGGGCTGGCTATCCTGGTCTCCCTGGCGCTGGCCGCCGGACTCTCGAACCTGGCGCTGAAGCCGCTGGAAGCCATCAACCGGCGGCTCGACCTGCTGACCGCCGGCCAGCCGGTGCCGGAGAAGGAGAGCGCGCGCAGCGACGAGTACGGCGTGGTCACCAACAAGATCGACCGGCTCGGCCAGCAGGTGCGCGACGTCAAGGAGGTCTTCTCCGCCTTGAAGGAGAACCTTGACCAGATCATGGCCAACCTGGAAGACGGCTTGATGCTGTTCACCCGCGACTGGCGGGCGGTGCTGGTGAGCGCTGCCGTGGAGCGTTTTCTCGGCCAGCCGCGCCACCAGATGCTGGGCCATGACGTCCGCGAGATCTTCGACGAGAACACCCGGCTGGGCCGGATCGTCCGCGACGCCTTCCAGCTTCGGCAGGACGTCGGCGTCTGCGAAGTGGACACCGAAGAAGGCCGGCGGGTACAGGTCTCGGTGGACTTCATCGAGGAGAACGGCGAGCGCATCGGAGCGCTGATCACCTTGCGCGATGCCGAGTCGGTGCGGCGTATCGAGGACGAGATCGAGCTTTCCCGGCGCCTGGCCGCCATCGGGCGGCTGACCTCCGGGGTGGCCCACGAGGTCAAGAACCCGATCAACGCCATCGTGGTGCACCTCGAGGTGCTGCGGCAGAAGCTGCACGCGGTGGATCCCGACACCCAGCGCCACATGGACGTCATCGGCGCCGAGATCCAGCGCCTGGACCGCGTGGTGCAGACCCTGGTGGACTTCACCCGGCCGGTGGAATTGCGTTTGGCCGACCACGACTTGCGCCGCATCGTGGACGACGTTCTGATGCTGGCCGCCCCCGAGGCCGAACGGCTGGGCGTGGCCATCGAGCGCAACCTCGCCGGCGGGCCGCTGCCCGTCAAGGTCGATGCCGACCTGCTGAAGCAGGCGGTGCTCAACATCGTCATCAACGGGGTGCAGGCGATGCCCCGCGGCGGGAGCCTCACCGTGTCCGTCGGACGCCACGATCCCGAGGCGTGGATCGAGGTGCGCGACCAGGGCGGCGGCATCCCCCCGGACATCCGCGACAAGATCTTCAACCTTTATTTCACGACCAAGAAGGCCGGCAGCGGGATCGGCCTGGCCATGACCTATCGGGTGATGCAGTTGCACAACGGCTCCGTCGAATTCGAGAGCCGCGACGGCGAAGGCACCACCTTCCGCTTACACCTGCCGCTGGCCGCGGCCCACGAACAGCCGCCGGCAGAATTGGCGGCACAGCCCTGAGACGAGTAAGCTGTCATCAGTGAAACGCGCGCTGCACTTCGTCTTCGTCGTTCTGCTCTCGAGCTCGCTGCTCGGGCTCACCGGCTGCTGGTTCAAGAAGAAGAAGCCACCGGTGCCGCAGCCCAGCGCGCAAGCGCCTGCGCCCGCGCCGGAAACCCCGCCGCAAGAACAACCGCCACCTGCCGCCCCGCCCCAAGAAGAGCCCAAGCCGGCCGAGGCCCCACCACCCAAGCCGAAGCCCAAGCCGAAACCGAATCACGCTGCCGCCAAGCCGGCGCCCCCGGCGCCCGCCAAGCCGGAAGAGAAGCCGCAGCAGCAGGCTGCGGTCAAGCCTCCAAGGATCGTGATCTCGGAAGGCAGCAGCCGCGACTCAGCGGGGCAAATCTCGACCCCGATCGCCCACGACGACGCCACCCACCAGCGCCTGACCACCGCCCAGCTGCTGGAGTCCACCGAGGCCAACCTGCGCGACCTGAGACGCACGCTTACCGCCGACGAGCAGGCCATGGTGGCGCAGATCAAGGACTACATGGAACAGTCGCGCAACGCCACCTCTCAGCAGGACTTGGTGCGGGCCCGCAACCTGGCCCTCAAGGCCCACCTGCTCTCCGATGAATTGGTGAAGAAATAGTAAGGATGCGACCCGGTGATCACGTACTCAGTACTCGGTACTCAGTTTCCTTCGCAGTTTCACACATCCCACTGAGTACTGGGTACTGAGTACTGCGTACTTCTTCTCAGCGCGCCGTCCCCGCCGCGTTCACCTTGGCCAACACGTCCCGGGCCTGCTTCTCGAAGGGGCCCTTGAGCGCGATGGTCGCGTTCAGCGCTTCCCTGGCCTCGGCATAGCGCTTGAGCTTGGCGTAGGCATAGCCCAGGCGGAAAAGCACGACTTCCTGCGATCCCGGATCGTCCTTCAGCAGGTCGCTGGCGCTCTTGAACTCAGAGATGGCCGCGGCGGTCTTGTCCTGTTTCATCAGGGCGTAGCCCAGCGCCTCATGCGCCAGCCCGACCGACAGCTTGATGGTGCGATCGGCCTCAGGCGCATCCGCCTTGCCCAATCCCACCGCCTTGCGCGCATGTTCCATGGCCCTTGCCAGGTAAGGGTTCCTGGGATTCGGGTCCTCGGCCAGCGCATAAGCGAGCAGCGATAGGGTGGCGACGTTGTTCGGACTGGCGGCCAGCGCCGCCTCCCCGTACTTGGCGAGAGCGGTGAAATCCTGGGCCTGCAGCAGCCCCGTGATGGCCAACTGATGCACCTGGTCAATGTAGCGGCCGTCGGAGAACGATTCGTCGTACTTCTGGGCGTACTCGACCCGCTTCTTGGCGTTCTGTTCCGCAGCCACAGCGTTGAAGGCCGCGCCATCGAAGAACTCGAACTGCTGCTGCACCTGCTGGCGCTGCCCTTCCAGTTTGGCCGCCCAATCCGCGGCCTCCACTCCCGGCGGGGCCGGCGCCTTCTTGATCCCGTTGATCGCCTTGCCGCCCAGCGAGGCGTAACCCATGATCTTGCCGTTGTCCTTCAACTGCTGCGCCGCCATGGTCTGCGACATCAGGATGTCGAGATTGTTCGGCACCGCGGCCATGGCCTTGTCGCCGTAGGCCAACGCCTTGGCGGCATCGCCGGCCGATAGATAGTGCTGCGCGATCTGCGAATCGCCATAGGCCACTGCGGCCGGGCTGGAGGCGTACTTGGCGACGAACTCCTCCCACATTGCCAGCCGCTTGGCATCATCGGACTCTTTCGTGATGGCCTGGATGGCGGCATCTTCGGGCGTGCCCGCCTCGATGAGGATGCTTTGCACCTGCGCCGCCGCCGGCGCCGTAGAGACGGCAACAAGGATGATTGCCAGGAACCGGTTCTTCATGACGCACCTCGTGGCACGTTGCCCAAAGTGCCCTGGCGCGAATCGTAGCCCCAAGCTACGCTCGGCGCAACTCGCCGGTCGCCTGAGAGGTTCCAAGAAGCAGCCGAAACGGCTACTTGCCGGGGACGGCGGCTGGAGATTCCACCCGGATGCGCGCCACGCCGCCCGCCGGCATCACCACGATGCGTGGCAAGCTGCCATCTTTATGACGGAAGGGCGACAGCCCCGGGAGGGTGTCGATATGCAGATGGTCGTGCAACACAGCGCGCGCGGGGATGTCGTCGAATTCGAACAGGTCTCCGGGGAGGAAGTGGCCCTGGGCCAGGAGCAGGAGCTCGCGCTCGCTGCGCAGGTCCTGGCGCAGATGCGGGTCGAGCACCAGCACCCAGTACACGTCCCACTCCACCGGGCCATCGCTCTCCGGCACGGCGTTGACGATCATGTTGTGGTCGTAGCCCTCCCAGCCCTCGGCATGGTGCTGCGTCCCGGGGACCACGACATAGAGGTTGAGCCGCCGGTCGCGCGGGCGCTCGTTGCGGGTCGAGATGCCCAGTTGCCAGGGCCCGAAATCCAGGGTGCGCTGCCCCCGGGCGGGACGCTCGAAGGTGAGGTTGACCACCTGGCCCTCGAAGTACGCGCTCGGCATGGGCTGGCGCGGAGGCCCTGCCGCGACGCACAGGGCGCCGGCACACACCAGGGCGGTGATCGGACCGGTCCTCATCGTGACCCCACGCCTCTATTATCCGGCTACTTGAGCGCCGGATCGGCGGAAATCGTGCTGCTCCCGCAAACCGAAGGACACGCCCGCCGGTGCATTGTCAGTTTCCGTGCCGCTGCTTTTTCGAGTAGATTGAACCCAGATGCGGCGGGCGCTCCAACATCGCGGTTTGAGACTCATCTTTGTCGCCAACCTGATCTCCATGGTAGGCAGCGGCATGAACACCGCCGCCGTCACCTGGTACATCCTGCAGGCCACTCATTCCGAGATGAGCCTGAGCCTGCTGGTGGTGCTGCAGACCGTCCCCGCCATGCTCATGCTTCCCTTCACCGGGGTCATCATCGACCGCGAGGACCGGCGCCGCCTGGTCATGCTGCTCGACGCCGGCCGCGGGGTGGTGATCGCCATCGTCGCCGTGCTCGCCTTCACCCATCGCGTGCAGGTGTGGCAGCTCTACGCCATGGGCGTGCTGGTGGCCGCGGGCTTCTGGATGTTCTGGCCTACCATCACCGCCCTCATCCAGGAACTGTCGCCGGAGGAGGAATTCGTCGGCGCCAACACCATGCTGCTCGCCGGGCTGCAGGGCGGATGGATGATCGCCGGCGCCCTGGTTGGCTTCGTGTACGAGCACATCCATCTGAGCGGCATCCTTGCCGTCGATGTCGCGACCTATGTGATCTCCTTCCTCTGCTACCTCGCGGTCCGCAAAGGCAGAGTGACGGTCGCCCAACGTGATCTGCCGCCCGGGGTGGCCGAAGGCTCCTGGGGCCAGTTTCTGCACGAACTGCGCGCCGGGCTCAAGTACCTGCATGGGCGGCGCTCGGTGGTCCTGCTGGGCATCGCGTGGGCGTTGTTCATCGCCGGCATGCTGACCCAGGGCGTGGTTACCGCGCCGCTCAGTGACCGCATCCTGCACGGCGGCGCCCAGGGGTATGGCTGGCTGAACATGGGATGGGCGATCGGGGCCTTCAGCAGCGCCCTGTACGCGTCCCTGGTCATCCGCTACCTGCGCGGCCGCCGCGCCGTCACTTTCGCCATGGCCGTCCTGGCGATTAGCCTGACGCTGGCGCCGCACTCCCGCGTCCTGCCGCTGGCCGTGTTGTGCTACATCGTCATGGGATCGGGCCGCGGCATCGGTGGCGTCGGCATCTCCTCCAGCATGATGGAGATGGTCCCCAAACACTTCATGGGACGGGTGCAGAACACCTTCTACTTCCTGGGCACGCTGCTGCAATTGATCACCTGCATCGCCGTGGGCGCGGTCGCTCACCACCTCTCCCTGGCGCTGGGCTTCGCCATCATCGGATTGATGTACGCCGTTGCCGCCCTGACCTCCGCCTGGCCGGTGGCGAAGGCGCAGGAGGCCCCGGCCGAGCCGGTGCCGGAATCCGCCGAGGCGACTTGACGCAACTTGGTACTTGGTACTGAGTACTGGGTACTTCTCTTCTGTTATTCTTTTTCGTCTCACGGGAGATCGCATGTCCTTGCAAGGCCGCACCGCCATAGTCTTCGGCGTCGCCAACAAGCGCTCCATCGCCTGGGCCATTGCGCAGAAGCTTCAGGCCGCCGGCGCCCGCCTCGCCATCACCTACCAGAACGAGCGCCTGGAGCAGGAGGCCAAGGACCTCATCCAGTCGCTGCCCGGAGCCGAGGCTTTCATGTGCGACGTCTCCAAGGACGAGGAGATCGCCCGCCTGTTCGAGCAGTTGAAGTCGCGTTACGGCAAGCTGCACACTCTGGTCCACAGCGTCGCCTACGCGCCCGCCGAGGAGCTCAAGGGAGACTTCATCAACACCAGCCGCGAAGGCTTCCGGGTGGCCCACGACATCAGCGTGTACTCGCTCATCGCCGTCACCCGCGCCGCCGCCCCGCTGATGGAAGACGGAGGCAGCGTCATCACCCTGACTTACTACGGAGCG
>DATKKJ010000015.1 GCA_035543055.1 Terriglobales bacterium
CATGCCCCGCTCCATGGCCCAAGAGCAGACGGACATCCTCAAACAGCCGCCGCCCAAACATCCGCCTAAGCTGACCTCACGGCGCATCGGCATTCACACCTCGACGGCGGGCGGGACGGCCACCGCCGCGGAGCGTGCCTATCGCCTCGGCTGCAACACGTTTCAGATCTTTTCTTCCAGCCCGCGGCGGTGGAAGCCGTACGAGTTGGGCGGACAGCAGTGCGAGCAGATGAGTCGGCTGCGCGCCAGGTACGGCCTGAACCCGCTGGTGGTCCACGCCGGCTACCTGCTGAACCTGGGCAGCAGCAACGAGCACTTCTATGCCCGCACTATTGCCAGCTTCTGCGGCGAGCTGGAGCGCGCGCTGGCGTTGCGCGCGGAATACCTGGTCGTGCATCCTGGGTCGTTCCGCGGGATCAGCCGGGAAGAAGGACTGGCGCGGGCCGCTCACGCCATCAGCCAGGCCAGCAAAGGACTCGACCTGGCCAAGGGCGGGCTCACCGTCCTGATCGAGAACACCGCCGGCGCCGAATTCTCGCTGGGCGGCAGCTTCGAGCAGGTGGCGGCGCTGGTGGGCGTGCTGCGCGGGATCATCCCCGTCGCTGCCTGCATCGACACCTGCCACACCCATGTCGCTGGCTACGACATGGTCTCCGAGGAGGGCTACCGGATGACGATGCAGGAGATCGATTCGACCATCGGTCTGAAGAACGTCCCTGTCTGGCACTGCAATGACGCCAAGGCCGCGTTTGGCTCCAAGCTCGACCGGCACCAGCACATCGGGCAGGGAACCATCGGACTGGAGCCGTTCCGCCGCCTGCTGAACGATCCGCGGACCAAGCACGCCGCCTTCATCGCCGAAACGCCGATTGACCATCCTGGCGACGACCGGCGGAACATGGAAGCGCTGAAGGCGCTCGTTGAGAAGTCTTCACCGCCGAGATCGCAGAGAACGCCGAGAAAAAATCAGGCCTTAGATCTTCGCGGATGAACATAGATCGGAACTCAACCGCGCCCATCCCTGGCCTTTGTTTTTCTCCGCGTCCTCCGCGTCCTCTGCGGTTAATTCTTCTGCCGTTGTAAAATCACGGTTTATCCCCATGCCCGAAACGAAGTCTGAGAAACCGATGTCTACCGAGCCGCGCGACGAGCGCTACGACGTGCAGGCGGTCGAGCAGAAGTGGTCGGCGCGCTGGCAGTCCGATGCCAAGCTGTATGCCGCCGAGCCCGCCACCAGCAAGCGCAAGAAGTACTACGTGCTGGAGATGCTTCCCTATCCCTCGGGTGAGCTGCACATGGGACACGTCCGCAACTACGCCATCGGTGACGCCCTGGCGCGCTACATGTGGATGAACGGCTACAACGTGCTCCATCCCATGGGCTGGGATTCCTTCGGCCTGCCGGCGGAGAACGCCGCCATCAAGAACAACACCCCGCCCAAGGAGTGGACGCTGCGCAACATCGCCCACATGAAGCGGCAGATGATGCGCCTGGGTTTCGCCTACGACTGGTCCACCGAGATCACCACCTGCCTGCCGGACTATTACCGCTGGAACCAGTGGTTCTTCCTCAAGATGTACGAGCGCGGCCTGGCCTACCGCAAGAAGAGCAAGGTGAACTGGTGTCCCAAGTGCGCCACTGTGCTGGCCAACGAGCAGGTGGCGGGCGGCTTCTGCTGGCGTCACGAAGACACCGCGGTGGAGCAGCGCGAACTGGAACAGTGGGCGTTGCGCATCACCAATTACGCCGACGAACTGCTGCGCGACATCGAGAAGCTGGAGCACTGGCCGGAAAAAGTGCGGGTCATGCAGCGCAACTGGATCGGGCGCAGCGAGGGCGCGCTGGTGGACTTCAAGCTCGACGGCCCCGCGGGCAAGGCCGGGGACAAGATCACCGTCTTCACCACCCGCGTGGACACCATCTTCGGGGCCACCTCGGTGCAGCTCGCGCCGGAGCACCCCATCGTCGCCGACCTGACCGCCAACGATCCCGAGCTGCGCGCCAAGGTCGAAGACCTGGTGGCCGAGCAGCGCGACGCACGAGACAGCGACAAGATCGGCGAACTGGAGAAGCACGGCGTCTTCACTGGCCGCAACGCCATCAACCCCTTCAACCGGGAGAAGGTCCCGATCTGGGTGGCGAACTACATCCTGATGGAGTACGGCACCGGCGCGATCATGTCGGTGCCGGCGCACGACGAGCGCGATCACGAGTTCGCCCAGAAATACGGCCTCGAGATCCGCGTGGTCATCCTGCCGCGCCGGACCGGGGAGCCACCTCCTCCCGGCGAGGAAGAGGAGCCGGTGCTCCCCTTCACCCGCACCGACAGCCTGCTCATCAACTCCGGACCGTACAACCAGATGGCGTGCGAAGAAGCCATGAAGAAGATGGCCGCCGACGCGGAGAAGGGCGGCTTCGGCAAGGCCGCGGTCACTTACCGGCTGAAGGACTGGGGCATCTCGCGCCAGCGCTACTGGGGCACGCCGATTCCCATGGTGTATTGCGCGAAGGACGGCATCGTGGCCGTGCCGGAAAAGGACCTGCCGGTGGTGCTGCCGGAGAACGTGGACATCGCCGCTCCGGGGGGCTCGCCGCTGTCGCACGTGCCCGAGTTCGTGAACGTGAAGTGTCCAAAATGCGGCGGCGCCGCGCGGCGCGAGACCGACACCATGGACACCTTCATCGATTCGTCCTGGTACTTCTACCGCTACACCGACGCGCACAACGACCGGGGACCGTTCGATCCAAAGGTTGCCGGCTACTGGTTCACCGTCGACCAGTACATCGGCGGGGTGGAGCACGCCATCCTGCACCTCATCTACTCGCGCTTCTGGACCAAGGTGATGCGCGACCTCGGACTGGTGAAGAACGCCGAGCCGGTGGAGCGGCTGTTCACCCAGGGCATGGTGATCAAGGACGGCGCCAAGATGTCGAAGTCGAGGGGCAACGTGGTGGCCCCCGATGACATGGTGGCGCGCTATGGCGCCGATGCCACCCGCATGTACACACTCTTCGCCGGGCCTCCGGACGGCGAGCTCGACTGGCAGGACAGCGGGGTGGAAGGCATCTCGCGCTTCATCGGGCGCGTGTATCGCCTGGTGGCACGCTTCGCCGCGCCCGCACATCCGGAGTGGAGAGCGGAAGTCCCGGCGGAGGGCCAGCTCTTCCCGGACGAGAAGAAGCTGCTGCGCAAGCTGCACCAGACCATCCGCCGGGTGAGCGACGACTTCGGCGGGCGCTGGCACTTCAACACCTCAATCTCCGCCGTCATGGAGCTGGTGAACGAGGTCGGCCCGGCGTTGGAAGCGGCAACGCCCGCCGGACAGGCCAAGCTCGAACCCGCGCCCATGGCGCGCACCGGATTCATCACCCGGCCGGAGATCGTCCGGACGCCGGTGCAGCGCGCGCTCATGCGCAACCTTCTCTTGTTGCTGGCGCCCTTCGCCCCTTACCTGGCGCACGAACTCTGGGAGCGGATCGGAGAGAGCACCAACCTGCTCCGAGAAGCCTGGCCGCAGCACGATCCCAAGCTCGCCGCGGAAGAGGAGATCGAGATCGTTGCCCAGGTCAATGGCAAGATCCGGGGGCGGATCACCGTGCCCGCCGGCACCGGGGAAGAGCGGCTGCGCGAGCTGGCCCTGGCCGACGAGAAGGTCAAGTCCTGGATCGCCGGCAAACAGCCGGTGAAAGTCATCGTGGTGCCGAACAAGCTGGTGAATGTGGTGGTGAAGTAGGCGGCGGACCACGGCGTTTATCGGGACAGGAGCTAGAAGGCGCTGAAATGCTGATCACGAGCGAGGGAAAGCGCACACTTCTGCTAAGACGATTCATCAACAGTTAAGCCCAGTCCACTGAATACACCGCAAATATTCGGTATGGACCCGGCTCGGATTCATTAAATGCTCCGTTGCCTACGTGCATTTTGGCGTCATCGAAGCAGTCAAAAAGACAATGGGTATTTGTGTGAAGATCTCTTGCCAGACTATTGCACGAAAGGCCAGAACACTCTGGTGACGTTCTAGCGCTGAAAGTAACTACGTCGAAACCTTCGAGGCGCTTCTTGGGAGGAGAAACCACATTGGTCGGAAGCGATACTTCTTGGGAAAACGCCTGCCAGCTTTCGCCGTCAAATTCCATTTCATAGACTTCGTAGTAAAAGAGCGACGTTCCTTCAAGGGGAATCGAGTGCTCCGTTGCTATGCTCTTTATGATTTCGGGCGAGTCGAAAAACCAATAGCCATTGTGCTTCCAGTAGGGAATGTAGTCAGCGAAATCTTCCGACTGGCAGTTGCTTACGGAATAGATGTCGATGACGTGGGGTGCTGGCAGCCAGGCGGGCTTCTTGCGCACACGTTTTGCCATGTAGCCAACCGGGATCATACTCGTCGTAGTCTAACGCACACACCCGACTCAACGTCGTTGACGATGACAGTTCTGATCACAGGTGTGCGCTTCTTTCTTCGCTTGTGAACAGCACCTGCCCCCAAGAAATGCCAAGAGGATAGTTTCAGCGGCTTCTAGCGCCAAGCCCGCGCGTGGCGTTTGTCTGCGCCGCGCTGCGGCTGATAAAATCAAAGCGGCGAGTAGTTCTTACCGAAAGTTCTTACTCCCGGTTCCAATCTCATCCCGCACTGGTCGGGAGAATCCTGTCAGGAGAGTTTGCATGGCGAAGATTGCCAAGACGGCTGACCGCAAGAAAGTGATGGACACCAAGATCTCGACCGATTGTCCGAAGTGCGGCAAGCCCACGCGGATCGTGAAGCGGTTGAAGGATCGCGACCGGGGCGTGCCCGGCGGGATCTACATCTCGTGTTCGGCCTGCGAGTTCTACGAAAAGCTCTAGCCCGCAAGAAGAAGCATCGAAGAACGCAGAACGAAGATTGCAGAAGTCGAAGATGTTACTCCTGTAATCTGACTTCTGCGTTCTTACTTGTTCGTGGCCTTCCCGCCAGCGGCTTCGATCTGCTTCAGGATGGCCCGTACCGCTCGCGCCGGGTCCTTGGCTTCCGTGATCGGCCTTCCCACGACCAGGTAAGTGGCGCCATTGCGGATCGCATCGGCCGGGGTCGCCACCCGCGCCTGGTCGCCGGGGTCCGAACCCGCCGGACGCACGCCAGGGGTGACGATGGCGAACCCCGCCCCCAGCATCTCGCGGAGTTTCCTGGCTTCCTGCGGCGACGCCACCACTCCCCGGCACCCGTTGTCGTGGGCCAATCCCGCCAGGCGCAGGACCTGGTCGGCCGCGTGCCCGAGAACTCCGATCTCCTGCATCTCCCGGTCGCCCAAGCTGGTCAACACGGTCACTGCCAGCACCAGCGGCGGGGTTCTTGCCTGTTTGGCCGCGTCGGCGGCCGCACGCAGCATCTTGGCCCCCCCGGAGGCGTGGACCGTCAGCATGCTGACCCCCAGGCCGGCCGCAGAGCGCACCGCCGCGGCGACCGTGTTGGGGATGTCGTGGAACTTGAGGTCGAGGAAGACATGGCGCCCGGAGGTGACCAGGTCGCGAACGATGGCTGGTCCCTCGGCCAGGAAGAGCTGTTTGCCGACCTTGAAGGTGGTTGCCGCCTTGCCCACCGCTTCGACGATCCTCTTCGCTTCGGCGGCGGTAGAGACGTCCAGAGCGACGATCAGGCGGTCGCGCGCTTCCATTCCTCAGCAGTGTACACGACCGTTCCCGCGCGACCGCACTTCCCGGGAAAGCAAAAGGCCCGCGCGTGCACGCGGGCCCTCAACCCCCTGGAAACGTTATCGGACGGGAACCGGCCGGCTGACGGCAACTTCCGTCGGCTGGGCCGGGAGCAGATCCAAGCGAACCTTTTCGATGCCCTTGGCCCGGAATTCCAGCATCTGGGCCGCTCCATAGGAGAGGTCGATGATGCGGTTGGTCGGGACCGGCCCGCGGTCGTTGACGCGGACGATGAGCCACCGGCCATTCCGCATATTGGTGACCTTGACCCAGGTCCCGAGCGGCAGCTGGCGATGGGCAGCGGTGAACTGGAACATGTCGTAGGCTTCACCGCTGGCGGTGGTCTTCCCGTGGAACTGCTTGCCATACCAGGAGGCTTTGCCCACCTGGTAAGGCTTGGGTGCGGCGTTCTCCGCGCTGGGGGTGTTGGCTGGAGACCTCGTGGAGCTATTGCTGGCGGGTGCCGCCCCCAAGGTGGCGACCAGCAACAGAATCGCCAAGGTGAAGGGTAGTACTCGTCGCATTCAGTTACCTCTCAGTCCTCAGTAGTCATCCTCCCCTACCACGTAATCCTAAAATGCTATGGGGAAGGATTCGCCAGAGTCAACTCCAATGTTTGTCACCGCTTTGTTTTCAAGCGCTTACGTGACAAGAAAGACGGCAAATCGGAGTCTGAAAGGCGCGCTTTTTCTTAGATGCGACGAGCCCGAGGCGGGTGAACGGTAGGGAAAATCTAAGAAGAGCTAATAGAATCAACAGGTTGCAAGATCCATAAAGCTAAGTCATTGAAATCATTGGAATTATCGTAGTTCCTAGCGGCGTTACCGATGTACGGGTTCCACGAATTCGGCAGCTGGGCGCGGGGTCTCCTCCATGCGATAGAGGTGATTCAGGGGACCGGGCCCTTTGCCCAATGGATAGCCTTTGGCGATGGCCTTGGTGACGTAAACCTTGGCCATGATGACGGCATCTTCCAATTGCCTACCCAGGGCCAAGTTACAAGCTACCGCTGTGGCAAACGCGCAACCCGTTCCGTGGGTTGAAGTGGAACGCAGCAGGTTGGAGCCGAATTCGGTCTGCTTGGGCGGGCCTTGGGCCTGCTTGATGCTCAAGAGGTCTATGGCCTTCTCCAGGTGCCCCCCGGTCACCACCACGTTGGCCGCCCCCATGTCGTGCAGTTTGAGGGCGGCGACCTTCATCTGCTCCAGGTTGGTCACCGGGACCCCGCTCAGTGCGGCCGCTTCCTCGATGTTGGGCGTCAGGACGTGGGCGAGGGGGATCAGGGACCGCAGCTTCTCCGGACCGTGGTTGTTCAGAAGCTTGGCTCCGGAGGTGGACTTCAGGATCGGGTCCAGCACCACGTTGGGGGGCTTCACGGAACCCAGGAAATTCCCCACCGCGTCGACCACCTCGCCGTTGCCCAGCATGCCGATGCGCACCGCGGAGATCGAGATGTCGTTGGCCAGTTCGCGGAGCATCTCCGCGATCAGCTTGCCGGAGACGGGCTCGACTTTTCGCACGCCCTGCGTGGACTGCACGGTCAGCGCGGTGATGCACCCCAGCCCGTAACAGCCGTGCGCGCCAATGGTCTTGATGTCAGCGGAAACCCCGGCGCCCGAGGAAGGATCGAAGCCGGCAATGCTCAAAATGACTGGGGGCGTCGGGGGCATTCAGCGCAATGTACGGCAAGTCACGCGCCGGGAAAAGAGTTTTTTGCAGGTGGCCGAAATTATTTTTGGGCGCCAGCCGCCTTGAGCAGCAGACCGGCGACGAAGGCTGCGATGGCCGCAAGCAGCCATTCCACCCGCCACAGTTGTACCGCCTGCCAATCCAGCACCGTTGTTGCCGAGTAGACCAGACCGGTGAGGACCGCGGCCAAGACACAGGCAATGCCGATCACAAAGGCTGCCAGCCAGGCCGTGCTCAATCCCACCGCCTGCCGGATCCGCGACCACTCCAGGTACTTGCCGAGTAGGAAACGCATGCGGGACAGCTGTGGCTGCCGCGACCCTCCGCAGAGGTGACAGAAGCGCGACCCGGCCACAAACTCAGCGCCACAGCGCTCGCAGACTTCGGCTTGCGCCTGGGGCCCTCGATGTTGGGATTCCTGCACTGGGGGGCGCCAGAACTCGTCTCTGCCCGTCACATCTCGCGCTGTATTAGCCATGGTTACCTCCAGGATAGGAAAGCGCAAGTCGGCTGCCAGAACCGTGCCTCCTTAAGCCTCTCTAGAACAGCCATTTAGCGATCGCCGGGAAGAAAATACAGGGGTAAGAATTACGTGACCGGGGAAGAAAACGCGCCCGGCTGGCGGCTTTTGAGCAGCCTGCCGTTACTCAGGTAAACTGCGGAATCGCCTTATCCATGAAAGCCTATGTGGGGGCCGGAGCGAAGCTAGTTCTCGGGAGCACTCTTCTGGTGTGTTTCCTCGGGGGCGCGGTCGGACCCCCGGCCACAGCCGCAGATTCGGCCCGCAAGATCACCGACTCGCCCGCGGAAGCCGACCCTCTGACCCGCACCGGGTTCGAGCATTTCTACAATCTCGAATACGACGCCGCCGTTGCCGACTTCGAGAAGGCCGCCAAGGCGCACCCCGACGATCCCTTCGCCGTCAACCATCTGCTCAACGCCGTACTCTTCCGCGAGCTCTACCGGGTGGGCGCGCTCGACACCAGCCTCTACTCCAGCAACAGCTTCGTCACCAAGAAGAAATTCGACTTTGACCCCAGGGTGAAGGACCGGGTCGCTGAACTGATGGCGCGGGCTTTCACTCTGTCGGAACAGCGTCAGAAGGCGGATCCCAAGGACGTCCAGGCTCTCTACACGCGCGGCATCACCCGCGGGATGCGCGCCACTTACCTGGCGCTGGTGGAGAAAGCCTGGTTCGCCGCTCTGCGCAGCGCCATCGCCGCCCGGCACGACCACGAAAAAGTCCTGGAGATGGAGCCCGATTTCGCCGACGCCAAGACCATCGTCGGCGTACATAACTACGTGGCCGGCAGCCTGCCGTGGGCGATCAAGGTCGCGGTCTCGGTGGTCGGCTTGACCGGCTCCAAGCAGAAGGGCTTGCAGTATCTTTCTGCGGCGGCCGAGGGCGGAGGCGAGACCGCCCCCGACGCCAAGATCACCCTGGCGCTCTTTCTCCGCCGCGAGCAGCGCTTCGACGATGCTCTCAGGGTGGTGCGGACGCTCACCGCCGTCTATCCCCGCAACTCCCTCTTCGCCATCGAGGAGGGCAACATCCTCAACGCCGGCGGACACGGCATGGAGGCGATCGCGGTCTTCCGGGCGGTCCTGGAAAAAGGGAAGAAGGGCTATTACAAGGACCCGCACCTCGAGCTGGCCGCCTTTACCCTGGGCGAGGCCCTGCGCGGCCAGAGGTTCTACAAGGAGGCAGCGGAGGCCTACGAAACGGTCCGCACCTTTCCCCATCGCGATCCCGAGTTGTTGCAGAAGGCCGACCTGGCCGCCGGCCAGATGCACGACTTGCAGCAGGAGCGCGAGCAGGCTGTGGCGGACTACAACGCCGTCATCGCCGCTGACAGCAGCTCGCCCGAGGCCCAGCAGGCCCGCCGCTTCCTCCGCCAGCCTTACCGGCTTTCCTCCCCCTAGCGACCCGCTCTTGCCCGGGGAACTTTTCCGCCGTGGTTGCCGTATCCTCACCCAGGGAGGCCTGCCATGTACTGCAACTACTGCGGCAAGGTGATCCAGGACGACGCCCATGTCTGTGCCTACTGCGGCAAGCGAGTGGGAGCGGTACTGGCCCGCAAGCGCCTGGTGCGCCCGCGTGAGGGGCGCAAGATCGCCGGCGTCTGCCTCAGCTTGGCGGAGTACTTCGACCTCGACGTCAGCCTGATCCGGCTGCTGTGGGTGCTGGCGGTGATCTTCGGTGGTACCGGCCTGCTCGCCTACATCGTGGGCTGGATCGTGATCCCCGACGAGCCCCAGCCGGAGTCGCAGCCAGCCGGGCACCAGGTCACCAATCCGTAATGCTCGTCATTCCGGACGCAACCAGCGCCCGCGAGCCCGCCCGAGGTGAGCCGAAGGGCGCGTGCGTCTGTCACTGCCACCTGTGACCGTTCTCACAACATTTCGAGCGGGTTTGGTCCATCGTGGGCTTGTTCGCGGCGCCAGAAGGGGGAGCGACATGCCCGGGACCCAACCGACTCGCTGGTCTCACAGCGACCGTTCCACTGCCCGGCCCGCTTGTCGTCACTGCGAGGGCTTGATCCGTCACGAGCGTTGGTGCCCGACCCGCAATCTCCAGGTCGCTTACGCCTACCAGGTGCTCGCCGATCCCTCACGTCTCTCCCT
The DNA here is from genome assembly GCA_035543055.1 of Terriglobales bacterium. NCBI lineage: Bacteria > Pseudomonadati > Acidobacteriota > Terriglobia > Terriglobales > Terriglobales bacterium. The sequence goes on from DATKKJ010000015.1 coordinate 10,001, forward strand.
GCGCGACCAGCTCATCCTGCACGCCCTGGGAGTGACTTGGAACGGTCCTTTGCGGGAGGAGACTACCAAGAACCGTATGCCTTAGGCACAGGCCTGGCGCCAAGCCGTGGATTCGCGGGTGCCAGTCAACCCTCTGCTTGCCAAACCGATGCGTCACTGGATGTTCATACACTTGTAGCAAGAACGTGTCCGAGGGTCAGTACGCTATTGAAGGCGGGCCGATGCCTGAGTAGTCTGGAGGCAGACCGCAATCATAAGCATCGGCAGCCCGACCAAGACCGCCGGTGTGGGGTCGAGCCCAATACAGGAGCCTATGGATTTTGCTGCGCATTCTTGCGTTTCTTCTCCTTGCCGCCGCGGGTACAGTGGCCGCGACCGTCCCAACCGTCACCCTCACGTCACCGCTCAACGGCTGTAACACCTGTGGCCCGCAGGTCACGCTCGCAGCGACCGCGAACTTCGCTCCGATCCAGTGGCAGGTACAGCTGGACGGCCTGTTGGTCTATTCGGTCAGCAGCACCAGCACGAGCTTCAGCAAGACCATCACCACCAGCCTCGGCGTGTGGCACACCATCACCGTCTCGGCGATCGTGGGGGGCGCGGTCCCGGTGGCGTACTCAGCCGGTCCGATCCAGGTGTACGCGCCGGCGCCGCTGGTCATCACTACGACCAGCCTGCCGCAGGCCTACACCAACATCCAGTATTCGGCGCAATTCACGGCCACGGGAGGGACCAGGCCCTACACCTGGTCGCTTCCTGCGGGCAGTCTGCCTCCCGGCCTGACCATGGCCGCGACCACCGGCGTCGTGTCCGGCAAGGCGACCCAGGCGGGCTCGTACAGCTTCGACGTTCAGGTCACCGACAGCCTCGGCCTCAAGACCCTGGTCAAGGTGGGCACCGGCTTTCCCCTCGCGATGATCGTGCACAACAGTGCCATCAAGCTGTCTTGGATCTATACCAGCGCCGTTGACCGGTTCAATGTGTACCGCAGCACGGTTTCCGGGGGGCCGTACTCTCTGCTCGGCGCAACCGCCGCGTTGAGCTACACCGATAAGACCTTCGTGCCGGGAAAGACCTACTACTTTGTGGTCACCGCGGTGATCAGCGGAGCCGAGTCCGTGCATTCGGGCGAGATTATGGCCGTGACCAAATGATCCGCCGATGCCGGAGGCGGGCGGCGATGGCTGACCGCTGAGGCCTCGTCTACAATCCCTCACCATGCGCCTTATCTCCGACGACGCCGAGATCCAGTACGAGGTCATGGGAGACGGCCCGCCGGTCCTTCTGCTGCATCCCTTTCCCGCGAACCACCGGCTCTGCGCGCCGGTGGCCGACATGCTGGCCTCGCGCTACCGCGTCATCCTCCCCGACCTGCGCGGGCACGGCGACTCCACTCCCGGGCGGGGCCCGGCCACCATGGAGAAGCATGCCGCGGACCTGCTGCGCCTGTGCGACGCCGAGCGCGTGGGGCGCGGTGTCTTCATCGGCGTCTCCATCGGCGGCTACGCCCTGTTCGAATTCTGGCGCCGGCATCGAGTGCGGGTTGCCGGACTCGTCTTCTGCAACACCAAGGCCGCGCCCGATAGCGACCAGGCGCGCGCCGATCGCCTGCAGTCGGCTGACGAGGTCGAGCAGCATGGCCCGGCTGCCTTCCTCGATTCCATGGCCGGGAAGCTGGTCGGCGTGACCACCCGCACCAATCGTCCCGACCTCCAGGCCGCCGCCCGCAAGCTGATGGCGAAGATGACCGTGGCCGGCATCGCCGCGGTGCAGCGCGGGATGGCTGCCCGCCCCGACTCTCTGCCCACCCTGGCCACCATCGACGTGCCCGCGCTGGTCATCGCCGGAGAAGAGGACATCACGCCTCTGGCCGATCTCCAGGCCATCCAGCAAGGCATCCGCGGCAGCCAGCTCATCGTGATCCCCAAGGCCGGACACTACGCCATCTTCGAGCGTCCCGACGAGGCCGGCCGCGCCGTCCGCAAGTTCCTCGACACGCTGCCGCCGTGGTGAGAAGAAGCAGCTGGTAGTTAGGCCAACATCCTGAACTGAGAAAGAAACTACCAGCTACCAGCTACGAGCCACCAGCTACTACAATGTCTGCCATGTTCGAAACCTTCCTCGTGCCTGAAAAGAGCGTGGTGACCGCCAAGGGCGACGGCGCTGTCGTGGACGCCTCGGCCGCCGCCGGCAAGACCCTGCTGCTCACCCTCACCATCACCCGCATCATCGAGCAGGAATCGCTCGACGTCAGCGTATGGGGCTCACCTGACGGCCAGGACTTCGGCGCCAAACCGCTCCTGGCTTTCCCCCAGAAGTTCTACCGTGCCGAGCATCCCCTCCTGCTTGATCTCTCGGCGAACCCCGGCATCAAGTTTCTGCGCGCGCATTGGGAGGTGGGCCGCTGGGGACGCGGCTCCGAGACCCCGATGTTCGAATTTCAACTCAGCGCCCGCGAGGTCCCTGCCGACGTTCTGAAGGAAGCTGGAGCCGAGACGCACCAGCGCGCCTGAACTGCAGGTTTCCGCGTTGCCCGCCATCACATCCAATTCGGTCACCATTCGCCCGGCGCGTAACCTGGCGGG
>DATKKJ010000016.1 GCA_035543055.1 Terriglobales bacterium
CGGCGCTGCTGGCCAGCGGGGTGGTGATCCTGTTCCAGTTCGCGCTGTTCCTGCTGGTGGGCGCGATGCTGTTCGCGTACTACAGCGCGACACCCGGCGGCGTGAACACGGCGGCGGCAATGGGCGCGGACCGGATCTTCCCGCGCTTCGTCGTCGAGCACATGCCGCACGGGGTCTCCGGCGTGCTGATCGCGGCTATCCTGGCGGCGGCGATGTCGAACCTGAGCGCGGCGCTGAACTCGCTCTCTTCCACCTCGATCGTTGATTTCTACCTGCGAAGGAAGCCGGAAGCGGCGGAGGCCGAACGGGTGCGATTGTCGCGGTGGGCGACGCTGGGCTGGGCGGTGGTGCTGTTCGCGTTGGCCATCCTGTCGCGGCGCGGCGGGCACGTGGTGGAGGTGGGGCTTTCGATCGCGTCGGTGGCGTACGGGGCATTGCTCGGCGTGTTCCTGCTGGGAGTGCTGACCCGACGGGCGAATGAGCGCGGGGCGATGGTGGGGATGGTGTGCGGGTTCGCGCTCAATGTGTATCTGTGGCTGGGGACGAAGGTGCCGTGGACGTGGTACGTGATGATCGGATCGGCGGCGACGTTCGCGGTCGGGTATAGTGCGAGCTTTGTTTTTCAATCCTCCCTAGCAGAGAAACAGCAGGTCCCTCACGGCTGAAGCCGTTCGGGATGACACGGTGGAGAGCGGAGACGCCCTGACGGGCGTCTCTACTGAAGAAGATGGTGGAGGGGGCACAACTCGGGGCGGAGCGGCAGCTGTCGCGCGAGCTGGGCGCGGGGCATGCGGCGGCGATCGTGGTGGGCACGGTCATCGGCAGCGGCATCTTCCTGGTGCCGTCGGAGATGATGCAGGCGGCGGGCTCGTCGGGGCTGGTGTACCTGGCGTGGATGGTAGGCGGCATCCTTTCGTTCTTCGGCGCGCTGACCTACTCGGAGCTGGCCGCGCGCCGGCCGGAGACCGGGGGCGAGTACGTTTACCTGCGCGACGGCTACGGGCCGCTGTTCGGATTCCTGAACAGCTGGACGTGGTTCCTGATCGCGAAGCCGGCTTCCATCGCGACCGTCACCTCCGGGATCGTGCGCACCCTGGGACAGTTCCCTGCTTTCTCGTTCCTGCCGGAGCGGGTGGTGGCTTCCCTGCCGGTGACGTACGAGCAGGTGGTGGCGATCGCGTGCACGCTGTTCATCTCGGGGTTGAACTACGTCGGGATCCGCAAGGCGGGCGACTTCCAACTGGTGTTCACCCTGTTCAAGGTGGCGATGATCGGGGCGATCGTGGCCATCGGGTTCAGCTACGCGGGCGGCGGCCTGGGACACTTCTCCGGCTGGTACCAAGGCGCGCAGGGCGGGATCGCGGGCTTCACCGCGGCGCTGGTGGCGGCGCTGTGGGCGTACGACGGGTGGAACGACCTGACCATGGTGTCGGGGGAGGTGCGGCAACCGGAACGCAACCTGCCGATCGGACTGATCGGAGGAATGGCATTGATGATGGTCCTCTACATCGCGGTGAACGCGGCAGTGCAGTACGTGCTGCCGGTGGGGGCGCTGGCGGCGTCGAAGCGTCCGGCCGCCGACGCGGTGGAAGCGGCGCTGGGGGCGTGGGGCGGCCGGGCCCTGGCGGTGGGGATCGCCCTGTCCATGCTGGTCACGCTCAATGGCACGGTGATGAGCGGTGCGCGCCCGGCCTTCGCCATGGCGCGCGACGGCTATTTCTTCCGGCGGCTGGCGGAGGTCCATCCGCGGTTCCACACGCCTTCGACCGCGATCGTGGTGCAGGCGGTGATGGCCATCCTGTTCCTGCTGCTGGCGGGGAGCTTCCGACAACTGTTCTCGCTGTCGATCTTCTCGGAGTGGCTGATCTACATGGCGGCGGCAGGGACGGTGTTCGTCTTCCGCCGGCGGGGCGAGGTGAGCCCGTATCGGATGTGGGGCTACCCGGTGGTGCCGGCACTGTTCATCGTAGCTTCGGGCGTGCTGCTGTACTTCACGTTCCTCGACAATCTGCGGAATTCGCTGGCGGGGTCGGTGCTGATCCTGCTGGGAATCCCGGCCTTCTACGTTTTTGCACGGCGCAAGCGGATGGAAGGAGCCTGACTTGGATTCGGGTTGGGAGTTCCTCGGTTACGTGGCGCTGAAGTTTTTGGCGTACGTGATGTGGTGTTACGTGGGGGTGGGGCTGCTGCGGACGGAGCGGACGTTGCGCTCGGCGTTCGGCCTCGGGGCGGTCCGGCTGATGCTGGGCGTGCTGTTCGGCTTCGGGGTGTTCCTGATCGGCGGCATGGCGCACCTGGAGGCGCCGAGCAGCCCCATGCTGCTCTACCTGGAGATCTACGCTCCGGTGCGCTGGATGGAGTGGGGAGTGATGGCGTGGCTGATGCGGCGGCAGGACCGTGGGCCGGCGGCCTTGCTCCTGGGCGCGGACAACCAGAGCCGGCTATGGAGGGCCGGGGGCATACTGGTCTCCATCATCGCCGACCTTCCGATCCTGCTCTCCCGGCGGGGCGCGAACGAGATGTTGCCCATCGGCCGCTTCCTGTGCTGATCCCGGCGGTGCGCGGGGCGACACGCCCGCGCCACATCCACCAAAGCTAGGCGGCGGTGGCGCTGCGGGCCTGGCGCACCCGCTCGTACACCCGCACGTACTCCTTCGCGGAATTGTTCCAGGAGAAGTCCTTGGCCATGCCGTTGCGCATGAGCTTCTGCCATCCTGTCTTGTCCTGGAAGGCGGCGAGCGACTGGTGGATGGTGCTGAGCAACGCTTCTCCGCTGTACTCGCTGAACTTGAAGCCGGTGCCCTTGCCGGCACGGGCGTCCCAGGGCTCGATGGTGTCGTCGAGGCCGCCGGTGGCGCGGACCACGGGCACGGTGCCGTATTTCAGGCTGTAGATCTGGTTCAGGCCGCAAGGCTCGTAGCGGGAGGGCATGAGGAACATGTCGGAGCCGGCTTCGATCTTGTGGGCGATGGTGTTGTCGTAGGCGACCTTGACCGCAATTTTCTGGGGGAACTGCTTGTTGAGGCGGCGGAAGAGGTCTTCGTATTCCTTGTCGCCGGCACCGAGAGCGACGATGACGAGTTCCTCGCGCGCCAGGCGGTCGGCGATCTGCGAGATCAGGTCGAAACCCTTCTGGGCGGCGAAGCGAGAGACGATGCCGATGACCGGCAGCTCGGAGTTAGCGCCGGTGCAGCCGAACTCGGCCAGCAGGTCAGCCTTGCAGGCGGCCTTGCCGCCGAGGTCGGCGGGGGAATACTGCGCCTTGATGAACTTGTCTTTCTCCGGGCTCCACTGGTCGTAATCCACGCCGTTGAGGATGCCGGTGACGGAAGCGGAGCGGCCACGCAGTACACCTTCCAGCCCGAAGCCGTACTCGGCGGTCTGGATCTCCTGGCTGTACTTCCTGCTGACGGTGGTGACGAAATCGGCGAAGGTCAGGGCGCCCTTCAGGAAATTGACTTTGCCGTAGAATTCCATCTTGTCGATGGTGAACAAGTCCCAGGAAAGCATCAGCAGCGGAAGCGTGTCGGGCGGGAAGAGGCCCTGGTAGCCCATGTTGTGGATGGTGAAGACCGAGGGAACACTGCGGTAGACCGGGTCCTCGGCGTAGACAGAGCGCAGGAGCACAGGGATGAGAGCGCTCTGCCAGTCGTGGCAGTGAAAGACGTCGGGCGCGCCCAGGATCTTGGCCGCTTCCAGGACGGCGCGCGAGTAGAGCGCGAAGCGCTCGGCGTTGTCGGGATAGTCGCCGGTGGGAGTGCCGTATAGGGCATCGCGTTCGAAGAAGGGCGGATACTCGATAAAGTAGAATTGCACGCCGGAATGCCTGCCGCCGTCGAGCACGGAGCAGAAACGATGGCTGTCGTCGAAGGGGATGGTGACGCTCTTGAGGACGGTCTTGGGATCGCTGAGCTTGGTCTGCTTATAACGAGGTAGATAGACGCTGACGTCGTGGCCGAGGGCGGCGAGGGCGGGCGGCAGCGCCCCGACCACATCCGCCAGGCCGCCGGTCTTGGAGAACGGGACGCACTCCGAGGCCGCGAAGAGGATGCGCATAAGGAGCCTCCGAACGGGCGAGATCCGCGATGGCTTGCGGCGGAAGAGTTAGTCTAAACGCCACCACAGACGGGGTCAACGCAAGGGGAAAGGGCATGGGAAGACGGCCTGCACACGAGACCCGGCGGCCGAAGCTGGGACAGAACTTCCTGGCCGACGGGCGCGCGGTGGAGCGCATCGTGGATGCGCTGGGCGACGTGTCGCAGCGGGTCGTGATCGAGATCGGGCCGGGGCGCGGGGCGCTGACCTCGAAGCTGGCGGAGCGGGCCGGGTACCTGATGGCCATCGAGATCGACCGGGTGCTGGGAGCGCAGTTAAGAATGAAGTACGCCGCGCGACCGAATGTGGAGATCGTCGAAGGCGACGTCCTCGACATCGACCTGGCGCGGCTGATGCGGCGCGACCGCCGAACCTCAGGCGACATCCACCCGGGCGCCAGTGAGAAGGCGGTCGTGGTCGGCAACCTGCCGTACTACATCACCTCGCCGATCCTGATGCGCCTGTTTCGTTTCCACGAGGTGATCGGGGAGATGGTGGTCATGGTGCAGGCGGAGGTGGCCGACCGCATCGCGGCCAAGCCAGGGTCGCGGGACTACGGATTGCTCTCCGCGACCGCGCAGCTCTACACCAGGGTCGAAAAGCTGTTCACGCTTCCGCCAGGGGCGTTCTCGCCGCCACCCAAGGTGCATTCGACGGTGCTGCGGCTGGCGGTCGCGCCGCAGTTGGAGAAGTTGAAGGTGGCCGGCGCGGACTTCGAAGAGTACCTCAAGCTTTCGTTCGGCCAGAAGCGCAAGACACTGCAGAACAACCTGCGGGAACGATATCCGCCGGAGACGATCCGCGCCGCATTGCAGGAAGCGGGTGTGAAGGCGGATGCGCGCGCGGAAGCGATTCCGCTGGCCAAGGCGGCCGCGGTGTTCCGGCACCTGCACGGGGCGGAGTAGCCGAAGGCGTTGCACTTCCGGGCCGGGAGGCGCACAATTCCCTCGGTCAGGAGATGCTTATGCCCGTGTCCCTCGTACGGCGTCCTGCCGTCGCCGGGCGCTTCTATCCCGCCCAGCGGGACGTACTCCTCCACGACATCAAGTCGTATCTGGCGGCGCCTGCGGCCAAGGTGCGTGCCTTCGGGTGCGTGGTGCCGCACGCCGGATATATGTACTCCGGGCACGTCGCAGGCGCGGTGTATGCGCGCCTGGATCTGCCTTCGCGGTTCATCATCCTTTGCCCGAACCACACCGGCATGGGAAAACCGATCGCGGTCATGAGCCGGGGGTCGTGGGATACACCGCTGGGTCAGGCCGAGGTAGACGAGCCGCTGGCCTCGGCGTTGCTGGCCTCCTGCCACCTGGCCAGCGAAGATGCCGACGCCCATCGCGCCGAGCACGCGCTCGAAGTCCAGCTCCCCTTCCTGCAGGCGATCAGAGCGAAGTTCACCTTCGTCCCCATCACCGTGGGAGTAGGGTCGTTCGAGCCGCTGCACGCCCTGGGAGAGGCGATGGCCCGGATCATCTCGGAAGCCAAGGAGCCGGTGCTGATCATCGCCTCGAGCGACATGAACCACTACGAACCGGACGCCATCACGCGGGTGAAGGACCACAAGGCCATCGACAAGATCCTGGCCCTGGACGCGCGCGGCCTGTTCGACGTGATCATGCAGGAGGACATCAGCATGTGCGGATACGGACCGACCGTGGCCATGCTGACCGCGGCCAAGGGCCTGGGCGCGTCGTCTGCCGAGCTGGTGAAGTACGCCACCTCGGGCGACATCTCCGGCGACCGCAATATGGTGGTGGGCTACGCCGGTGTAATCGTGAGTTGACACTGCAATCGGATAGCACACGCGAGATGCTTCGGGCCTGGGAGGCCCTCAGCATGACGCCCAATAGAAAAGAGCGGCCGAAAATGGCCGCCCTTGCTGTCTTGGTCGCTTACTTGGGTGGCGGCGGGAGCTTCTTCGGAGCTTTCGCACCACTTGGAGGCGCGGCCGAACGGGTGCTGTCCACGCCAGGGCTCTGCGAGGTATTGGCCGACGGCGGTGTGGAGACTTGCGGGGTCTCGCTCTTGGGAGGCCGCGAGGGCGGTGTGCTGTGTCTTGCATCCCGGTGGTCGTGCGGCGTGGTTGTCTTGGTGGTCGGGGCGGCGGTTGTGGCCGTGGAAGTCGTCGATGTCTTCTGAGAAACGGCGGCAGACGATGTTGTCGCAGTGGGTACTGGCGTCACGCCACCCTTGGGCTGAGTCGCATTAGGATTGTCCGGGTCTTTCAGCCACTGCCGATAACGCGGGTTTCGCACCCCCGTGAGGGGTCCCCCACCGACCACAACCGTGCCCGGTCTCGTTGAAGTTGCAGCCGGCGGCTTGGGCGCCACATAACCTACCGGGGCACCGTAGATCACCGGGGTCGCATACCAGGTCGTCCACACTGTTCCGGGACGCCATGCCCAGCCGTAGCCGGGAACAAAGATCCAAGTGCCGTAGCGGTATGGCATCCATCCCCAGGGGTAAGCCGACACCCACATGTAGCCGTAGCCCGGGTAAAAGACCCAGGCGCCGTCGGCGAACGGGTCCCAGCCGGGCCCGATGCCCCAGGGACGCCAGAGCGACCCGTAGCTGCCGTACTGGTTGAACGACCCGAAGTAGTTCAGGTCGCTCCATCCGTAGCTGTAGTTGGAGTTGTAGCGGTCATGGTGCCTGGCGGCGTAGGTCTTGCGATAGTCGTCGCGCTGCTGGTTCCAGGCGTCGTAGCTGCCGGTCTCAATGCCTTTGTCGAGCTCGTACTGTGAAGGATCGTTCAGGTTCAGGTTGAGGGTCTCGTCCTTCTTCACGCGCACCGAGCCGGTGGGGTTCTGCACATCCACTTCTCCCTTGAAGACGGCGAGGGTGATGTGGGCGCCGCTGCGCTGGATGCGGACATGCGCGTCATGCGCCAGGGTGATCTCCTGGCCGCCGGCTGTGATGCTGAAATCGTCTTTCTTCCTGGTGGCTTCGAGATAGGCCGTTCCACGCGCCAGCTCGATGGAAGAGACCCGCTCCCCGCTGCTGCGAAGGCTGAGCGTGCGGAACTCTACGGCGGTGTCGGGCACCAGGCGCAGGGTAGCGCCGTCCTCGAATTCCACTTCGGCGGAGCCATCGCCGGCGGTGGAGAGCTGTGTGCCCTGGACGACAGGCATGTTGAGAACGGCGCGCTCCAAGCCGCTGCCGTTCCCCCGGTCGATCTGCACGTCGCCGTCAAGGTAACTGAGGCGCACGATCCTGGCGGTGGAGTCAGCCAGAGCGGGCAGGGTGGCGCAGAACAACGACACGAGGAGAAGAGCGAACCCCACTCTCCGCGCAAGCATAAGACTCTCCTGCTGTGATGCTATGGAATTAGATGTCCGAAAGCCAGTCCGGAGATGCTCCCTGTGAGCTTATTCCGTTCTGGGACTTACTGAGTAGAGCGCGAGGCCTGGTTTTCGGCGGCGGCCAGCTGCAGCAGCCTCCGGGCACGCTGGCGGGCCAAGTCCATGATGGCGGGGTCGTCGGCGATCTGGCGAAGCACCGGCTCGATGACGTGCACTTCGCGCAGGTAGTGATCTTTGGCCTCCTCTTCCATCTCTTTGAGCTGGTCGTTCAGCCCCAGGCGGTCGAATCGGCGCAGAAATTCGAGTCTGCGTCCACCCTCCATCGTATTGGCGATGCCAAAGAACAGGTGAGCCAGATCCATGAGCTGCGCGTTCTCCGACCAGTTGAAGGTGGTCTGGAAGCGACGGTTGGCATCGGCATAGACCAGGGTCTTGCTGCCGGTGAATGCGATCCGATGGCGGGTGAAGTCGAACTGCCCCTGGAAGTAGTTCAGGGCGGCGGCGGCGGCGAAGACGCGCTCCCGCGTCGGGCGGCTGGCGGTGAACTTCACGACGTAAGGGTCCTCGCTCCCTTCCTTGCCGGCCATGGCGGTGTAGGCGGCGCGGCCGCTCGCGTCCACCACGATGGAGTAGTGCGGCGGGTGAACCGGCCAATCGAAGGTGAATGTGACCGTGGGGACGGCGGGAGGATCATTGCCCGGCTCGGGTTTGGGAGTCTGCGCGAGCGCGCCCACCGACAGCAACACCGCGGCCAGCAAGGTGCGGAAAGAGCGGCGGCTCACCTGGGGCCGCCTACCTTCTGCCGCAGCAGAGTAGCGGAGGTATGGAGATGACAGATGGCGATGGCCAAGGCATCGGCGACGTCGGAAGGATGCGGCGGTTCCGGCAAGTCCAGCAGACGGGCCACCATCTGCTGCACCTGCTGCTTCTCCGCCTTGCCGTAGCCGACGACCGCCGACTTGACGGTCAGGGGAGCGTACTCCGCGACCTGGAGCCCGCAACTGGAGGCCGCCAGCAGGGCCACGCCGCGGACCTGTCCCAGCTTGAGGGCGGTCTTGGCATTCAGGGCGTAGAAGACATCTTCGATGGCGGCGACGTCGGGGCGGTGCAGCTGAATCACGGTCCGAAGCTCACTGAAAACGTGCGAGAGCCGCATGGCCAGCGTGTTGCGCAGGGAGAGCTTGATGGCCCCAGAGGTGATGTGCCGGAGATGGCCGTCGCTTCCCTGCTCGACCACGCCATAGCCTGTGATCTCCGAGCCGCAATCGATCCCCAAGACCCGCATCCCCTTCATGCTACACCAGGCCGCCGGGGGGGCGACCTGGAGCGATTCCAGGAGATTCCTTGTGCTTGCCCGCTCCAGATTTGACAGGTATCTCGTCCAACCAGTAGTGTCGGATGTTTGTTCGCCCACGCGTGGAGGTCGCAATGAAGTGCTTGCGCCGCGGGCTGGTGCTCGCGTGTTTGTTCCTCTTCCTGTTCCCCGCCTTCGCCCAGGACGTCGCCTCCTTTGAAAAGCGGGTGACGGTCAAGAAGCTTTCTAACGGGCTCACGGTCGTGATCTGCCGGCGCACGGAGGCGCCGGTGTTCTCCTTCTTCACCCTGGTGGATGCCGGGTCGGTGCAGGACCCGAAGGGCCAGACCGGGCTCGCCCACATGTTCGAGCACATGGCCTTCAAGGGGACCGACAAGATCGGCACCACCGACTATGCGGCGGAGAAGGCAGCGCTCGACAAGGTGGAGGCGGCCTACGCGGCGTACCGGGCCGAGTCGCTGAAAGAGGTCGGGCGCGACGCCAAGAAGATGGAGGAGCTGGAGAAAGCGTGGAAGGCCGCCATCGCCGAAGCCAACAAGTACGTGATCTCCGAGGAGTTCTCCAACGTCATCGAGAGCCAGGGTGGAGTGGGCATGAACGCCTCCACCAACATGGACCAGACGGAGTACTTCTACTCGTTCCCGGCGAACCGCACCGAGCTGTGGGCATACATGGAATCGGAGCGGATGCGCAACCCGGTGATGCGCGAGTTCTACAAGGAGCGCGACGTGGTGATCGAGGAGCGGCGGATGCGGACCGACAGCAATCCTATCGGCCGCCTGTTGGAGCAGTTCCTGGCCGGGGCTTACACGGCGCATCCCTACCACCGGCCGACCATCGGCTGGATGTCGGACCTGCATAACTTCTCCGCCACCGATGCGATGCACTTCTATCACACCTACTACATTCCTTCGAACATGACGGTGGCGGTGGTGGGCGATGTGAACCCGGAGCAATTGCTGCCGCTGATCGAGAAGTACTTCGGGCGGCTCCCCGCCGGCCCGGCGCCGGAGCCGGTGCGCACGCAGGAGCCGGCGCAGAACGCGGAACGGCAGGTGACCATGCGGGAGATGACGCAGCCGCTGTACCTGGAGGGGTACCACCGTCCGGATTACCGCGACCCCGATGACGTGGTGTACGACGCCATCACCGACCTGATGTCGAACGGCCGCACTTCGCGCCTGTACCGCGCCCTGGTGCGCGACAAGAAGGTCGCCGCCGATGCCGAGGGCTTCAGCGGCTTCCCCGGCATCAAGTACCCGAGCCTGTTCGCCTTCTACGCGATCCCCACCCCCGGGCACACCACGACGGAACTGCGCGACGCCATTCACCAGGAGATCGAGCGGATCAAGACCCAGGACATCAGCGACGACGAGCTGAAGATGATCAAGACGCGCGCCAAGGCCAGCTTGATCCGCAATCTGGGCGACAACGAGGGGCTGGCGGACGCGCTGGCGGCATATCAAGCGCGCTTCGGCGATTGGCGCGAGCTTTTCCGGCAGGTGGACAAGATCGACAAGGTCACCAAGGCCGACATCCGGCGCGTGGCCAACAAAATCTTCATTGCGGAGAACCGGACCGTCGGCGTGCTCGATACGCGCAAGCCCGCCGGGAAAGGGGGGCAGCAATGATCCGCAGCAGAAACCTCTCGG
>DATKKJ010000017.1 GCA_035543055.1 Terriglobales bacterium
GACTCGCCTATCGGATCCATGATGTGATCCCCCAACTGATGTTCAACGCCCGGAGTGGTCTCTCAGTACGAACCACAGTCAAGCGCGCCAGACGATTCGCGCGCTCTCCATCGGGATGCCGACGTCCGGATGATCCGGGACGATCCTCGGGGTGTAGTGCTCCGCGGGACGCTGGGCGGGGGCAGCCACTCGATACAGGTGGCCGTTGACAACCCCGTGCAGCTTCCCGACTCGCTGCATGGGCAGGCACACCTGCGGACCGCCCGCCTCGGGCTCCGCGTACAGGTGCACCCGCACACATTCCGGCCCGAGGCCTCCCAGCATGACCTCCAGCTCGAACTGCCACTGCTGGTCGGCCTGATGCACGGTGAGACGACCGAACTTGACGCCCTGCCACTCCTCGTCGATCTTGGCCAGCCAGGCCGTGATTTCGCCCGCCAGGCGGCCCCCGTCGGCGGCGCGCTTGCGGTAGGCGCGGGCCGCCGGCAGGTAGGCCTGCTCGACGTACTCGCGCACCATGCGGTCGCTGGAGAACGGCGCGGTGAGCCGCGTCATGCTGCGCCGCACCCGGGCGATCCAGGCCCGGGGGAGGCCGGCCTCGTCGCGGTCGTAGAACTCCTTGGTGATCTCCTGCTCCAGGAGCCGGTACAGGGCCTCGGCGTCCGCCCCGTCGCGCTCGCCGCCGCCTTCACTCTCGTCCCCGATGGCCCAGCCGACCTCGGGCGCATAGGCCTCCGGCCACCAGCCGTCCAGGATTGAGCAGTGGAGCCCCCCGTTCACCAGCATCTTCATCCCGCTGGTGCCGCAGGCCTCCGCCGGCCGGCGCGGGTTGTTGATCCAGACGTCGACCCCGGCGGCCAGGTGCTGGGCGAGCACCAGGTCGTAGTCCTCCAGGAAGACGAGGCGGCCGCGGACGTCCTCCCGCCAGGAGAACTGGACGATCTGCTGGATCATCGCCTTGCCCCCCTCGTCATTGGGGTGGGCCTTGCCGGCCACGACGATCTGGACGGGGCGCTCCTCGTTGCGCAGGATCCGGGCGAAGCGCTCGCGGTCGCAGAGCAGCAGGTTCGGCCGCTTGTACTCGGCGAAGCGCCGGGCGAAGCCGAGCGTCAGCACATTCGGATCCAGCACATGGCGGGCTTCCTGGATCATCGCCTGCGGCGCGTTGCGCTCGCGCCGAAAGCGCTCGAGGCGTTGCCGGACGTAGTCCACGAGCGTCTGGCGCGCCTCGGCGCGATAGTCCCAGAGCTGCTCATCGGGGACTTGCTCCACCGCGCGGGCCGCGCCGGCCAGGTCGCCGAGCCAGGGGCGGTCGGCGCCGTATGCCTGCGCCCACAGCAGGCTGGCCGGCTCCGAATGCCAGGTCGGGACATGCACCCCGTTGGTGACGTGCCCGATGGGCACTTCGGCCTCGGGCCAGCCTGGGAACAGCTCGCGGAAGAGCGATCGGCTGACGCGCCCGTGGAGGCGCGCCACCCCGTTGGCATGGCAGCAGCCGCGCAGCGCGAGATACGCCATGTTGAAGGGCTCGCTCGGATCGTCCGCATTCTTGCGGCCCAGGGCGAGGAACTGCCCGGGGCTGAGCCCCGTCTCGCGCACGAACGGCTCCGCGAACTTCAGCACCAGCGCCGGCTCGAAGCGGTCGAAGGCCGCCTCGACCGGGGTGTGGGTGGTGAAGACGTTGCCGGCCCGCGTGGCCTGCAGGGCCACCGGGAAGGGGACGCCGTGCCGGCTGGCAAAGCTGGTGGCGCGGGCCAGCACGGCGAAGGCCGCGTGGCCTTCATTCAGGTGGCAGACCTGGACGTCGACCCCGAGCTTCTCCAAGAGGCGCCAGCCCCCCACGCCGAGCACCAGCTCCTGCAGCAGCCGCTTCTCCTTCCCGGCGGCGTACAGGTTGGCCGTAATGCCGCGGTCCCAGGGCCCGTTCAGCGGGTGGTTGCTGTCCAGCAGGTACAGGGTGACCCGGCCGACCTGGGCGCGCCACACGCGGAGAAAGAGCGTGCGGCCCGGCAGCTCCAGCCGTACCCGCGGCCACCGCCCGTCGGGGTCGAGCACGGGCGTGACCGGCAGCGAGCTGGGGTCGTTGAAGGGAAACGCCTCCAGCTGCCAGCCGTCGTCCGCCAGGACCTGGCGGAAGTAGCCCTGCTGGTAGAGCAGCCCGATCCCCACCAGGGGCACGTTCAGGTCGCTGGCACTCTTCAGGTGGTCGCCGGCCAGGATCCCCAGGCCGCCCGAGTAGATCGGCAGCGCCTCGCTCAGCCCGAACTCCATGCTGAAGTAGGCCACGCCCTTGAGCGCCGAGTCCGCATGGCGCTCGCCGAACCAGCCCGGGCTCCGCATGTACTGTGCCTGCCGGTCGAACCAGCGCGCGAGCTCGGCGACCAACGACTCGTCCGCCGCCGCCTGGTCCAGGCGCTCCTGGTGGGCGTGCTGCAGGACCATGAACGGGTTGTTGCAGCGGATCCAGGCGTCGGGGTCCAGCCGTCGCCAGACCCCGGACATGGTCTTGCTGCCGATCAGTCGCAGATCGAAGGCCAGCTCGGCCAGGCGCTCGAGCGGGGCGGGCAGGGGACGGCGGACATATTCAGAGGACATAACGCGCCTCCATTGGTTGAGAGTGCCCCACACGGTGTGGCGGACTGGCAGGTGGGTGCGAGGGTGCCATGCATGTCTCCCCCTCGGCAATTCTGGACGTCTCCGGGGAAAGGGAAGGCAGTGTCCGCCTTGTGTGTTTCGCCCAGATGAATTGCCGGTGAAATTCTGACCGAATCTTGGGACAGGGTCAGACAATGGGTCAGGTCACCTGGAAATCAGGCAAAGCCGGACATGGGGTGGGGCTTACGCGCTCCAAATCGCCGGAGGGATTGGGCCGTCGGCAGAGATCGTGTCCAGCTCGCCTTTATCCGCTCGCCGCCTTCGACCAAGGGAGCGGCCGCCGGGGCCGCGAGGCGCTGGAGGTAGCGGCCACAGGATGCGGACGTGAGTCTTCCGTGTTAGCCTGGAGGAAGACCCGCGGCGCGGCGGCACATGGCCGCGAGGCGATATGCATCGTCTGCTTCCGGCGCGCTCCGGTTCGTCAGGGCGGCGCGAACCGGGGCTATGGTGCAAGCAACTCCTGGATTTGACTCTCGAGGCGGCCTATCGACACCCCGCCCGTGAAGGCGATGATCTTACCCGTCTTGTGATGTCGGAGGATGATACCCGGGGTCGCCGTGATGCCGGCTCCAAGCGCATCGTCGCGATCGTCTGCAACGCGCTGCCTGCCTTGCCCGGAGGCCAGGCACGCCTCAAAACGCGCGCCATCGATACCCAGGCGCTTGGCGACCGTCACCAAGGGATTGCCGCCATCTTGCGGAATGCCCTTTCCATTGGACGCCGTCAAGGTCATGATCTGTTCGGCATAGGCCCAGAAGGCGGCCGCACTACCCGCGATGGCGGCGCATTCGGCCGCCTGCGCTTCCCGCTCCGCGGCCGGATTGTGAAGACTCAAGGGAAAATGCCTCCAGGCGAGATTCACCTTGCCGGCCTGCCGTTTCACAACGGTGCGCGGGATGTCGAAGAACGCCTTGCAGAACGGACATTCGAAATCGCTGTATTCGATGATCGTGATCTCGGCGTCGGGATCCCCTTCGACATGATCCCGCGCTGGGTCGACCGGCCGCGCGTTCCGGGCCGTTCTGGCGAGCCGGGCGGCCTCTGCTTCGAGCCGCTGCCTCTCCAGCTCACGCTGTTTGACAATGTAGCGCTCGATCCCGCGCTCAATCGCGCGGTCCAGGGCGCCGCTCTCCTCCAGTCGCTCGAGGATCGCGTCGACATCGCCCGGGGTCGGCGCCGCCGCGAGCGCACCCCCGGCGATACTGAGAAGCGCGAGCCCGATCCCGACGATGGCAGGCAGAAGAGAGCGTCGCCTCGATCCCCGCCCCTCCTCCGCCGGCCGTGACCCTGCCACGGCGTTTGTGGGGGTCACCATGGGGTCCTTGTCTTTCCCTGCGAGGCTGCTCCCTGGAACAGGCGCCACCCGAGGGACCGGCGCGGGCGCCAGTGGCCGTTTCACACGCACGGGGGGTACCCGATGTCCTGGAGGCACTGCGCGCGAACCTCCGAAAGGAGGCGGACGGGGACATCGCCCCGTCCGCCGGTTCGGATCTACTTCAATCCCATGCAGTTGGCGTAGTACGTTACGGTCGACGCCCAGTCCGAGAAGATACCCAGGATGCCGACCTGCCTGGCCAGTACGTCCAGCGTGACCAGGATGTCGCCATCGTTGTGCAGGGCGTCCAGCGTGGTCTGGTAGTAGTAGGAGGGGCTCGCGGTGCCCTTGGTCGGCAGCACGTCCTCCACGATCCGGCCGGACCGCTCCAGGGTCCAGGTGATGATGTCGAGGCCCGCCTTCCTCGCGTTCTTGGCGTACTCGGAGGGCACGATGCGCCCGTGCGAGTCCACCGTGACGAGGGCCCACATCGGCGGCCCGACGATCCGCACGCCGTCCTTGGCGTACCCCTGCAACTCGGCGAGGTTCGGCAGTTCTGCTGGCACGTTGGCGTCGTCCAGGTAGACCGCCTGCTTCCCGAACGCCGGGTCGTGCTTGATCCAGTACAGGATGTCTTCCTTGTTGAACGACTGCACGAACACATCCTTCGGCGGGATGCGGGCCTGGCGGTACTCGTCGATCATGGCTTGGGCATAGGCAGCCTGGCTTCCGAAGACGTCTTCCACCTGCAGCTTGGCGCTGCGGTTCGGCCCCTTCAGTTCGGGCGTGAACTTCGCGCCCAGCGATCGAGCGAGCTCGATGTACTCTTTGTGGGTGAGAACCGTCCCGCCCGTGTTATACAGGTCCGTCCGCCAGTTCGCGGTGCCGCCCTGGTACTCTTCCGGGGTCCTCGCGTTGGGATTGGAGGCATCCATCTTGCCCTTGAGGGACTCGAACTCCTCAAGCGTGAGGTCGCTCGTGCAGCAGAGGGCCGACGCCGTCTTGATCCGATTGCCGGCGGCGTCAAACTCGGCGGGACTGAACGGCTGCGTGCACTGCTTCGCCAGCGGCGTCGTGAGGATGTTGGTTGTGGTGTGCAGGTCGCACTGGTCGTGGCGGCAGACCATTCCCCCATCCTTGGTGAAGGTCACGTCGCATTCTAGGATGCCCGCGCCCATGCGGGCGCCAGCCTCCTGGCTTTCCTTGGTTTCCTCTGGAAACTGCAGCGTCCCGCCGCCGCGGTGCCCGATCGAGAAGTCGGTCCGCTGGAATTCCGTCCGCTCCGTGCACTGCTGGAGTCTTCGCTTGAGCAGGCTATCGTCCATCTTCTCCACGAGATAGTACGGGCGTGGACCCAGCTCGATGTGCGGGCCCTTCGGGTCGTCGCCGTGCGGCCAGTCGCCGCCGAACGCTGCCGGCGCCGCTGCGAGCGTCGCGGCAAACGAAACTGTCAGGAATGTGCCACGCAGGTGGAACCACGGGAGAGGCCAGTATGCAGACATTTGTCGTGCCTCCTCTGGTGGGTGTGGTGGGTATGGTGGGTGCTGCGCGCGCGAGATCACCATACCGAAGGTCCGATGTGGTGTGCGTGAAGATTGCGTGAAGACTTCGGGTCGCCTCGATGAGAATGGGGGGAATTCCTGGCTTCGTTATCGACCTCTTTCCTGATCCTCCCGCGCCATGCGTCACCCTTTCTGGTTCGGAAAAATCCTCTCTGCGCCGCGTTGCGCGCCGATAGACTCTGCTCTTTCGGAGCTCACGCTGGTTCCAGATCTGATGCAGGGGGAGTCCGGCTCCGTGCACTGCGTAAGCCCTGAATCCACCAGGGCAGGATGATGGCGTTGCGCGCGCCCGCATAGACCCGAGCGTTGGCACCCTTCGGGTCGTCGTAGCTATCTCTGGCCATGGATAGTCCCGATCGGCGGACAGTAGAGTTCCCGATCAAGGAGCCCCCATCGCGCTGCTGGGAGTGGCTGGGTTGACTCACCGGCATGAAGGGAGGGCCGCATGAGGTTCGGTGTAAGCTGGCTTCTCGGGAAGGACAGGTTCCCTATCCACGTCGAGGTGCGCCGCTGCCGTGTCGAGCGCCGGGGCCACTCCTGCCCAGGGTGACCCCTGATGCTCTATCCAACCTTGGCTGGGAGGAACCCGGTGGTGTGGAACTTCTCGCGCAGGTAGAGGCCGTTCACGACCAGGGCCTCGGCGTCCTCCTGGAACGCCGAGTCAGCAATCTTCTTGAGCTGCCCCGAGAGGAGGTCCAATTGTTCCAGCAGCAGCGCCTTTGCCGTCTTTCCGCTTTCGATCTGGTGGAGGGTGGCGTAGGCTTGGGGGAGCCGGATGTAGTTGGCGATGGTGGCCGGGAGATCCCGCGTCACCGCATTGGTGAGGGTCATGACCTGCTCCATGGGGATGGTGCCCGAATCGGCCAGGCCCTGAAGCTTGGGCATCAGCGTGACCAGGGTCTCCCGGATAGATTGCAGGCTGGTGAGGGCCTCGGCCGGAAGCTGCTTCTTGCACCGTGCGATCAGGCAATCGACGTCCTCGAGCAGGGACTTCGGAGCGGCCGGCTCCTGCGGCGGCAAGGCCAGCTGGGGTCGCTTGGGCGCAGCGAGCCAGCCCACCCCGTAGAGTCCGGCCACGATTGGGAGCCACCAGTCGGCGATGAGCCCGCCGAAGAACAGGCCGAGCCCGCCGAGGGCGAGCAGGCACCCGACGATGTTGGGTGTGCCATAGAGAAAGAGCAGCGCCCGCGCTTTCAGGGGGAGGCCCGGATCACTGGTAGGCACGGATTTCTCGAAAGACCGCGCTGAGCGCGGTCGTGCGGCTGTCAAACACCCGGCCGCCGGTCAGGTGCGCCAGGGATTCCATCTCCGCGGGCTTTCCCTCGCCGAAGAGGATCGTGAACACCCGGAGGCCGCGGTCCCCGGGTGGTAGCGACTGGTACCAGCGCTCGAACTCCCGCCACGACTCACCCCGGTTGTTCTCGCCATCGGTGAGCACGACGATCGAGTAGTAGCGGTCAACCTTGTCCGTGCGCCTGCGGGCGAGGGCGTCCTGATAGGCCTGATGGACGCTGCTGAACACCGCGGTCTTCCCGCCGGCGCTGAGCCCGTCGATGCTCTGGCGCACCCGGGCCAGGATCTGAGCGTTGGCCTGGTCGGCCGACCCCAGCGTGTAGGTGGCGGGCGTGCCAGGGCTGCTGGAGAAGGGCACGAGGACGATGCGCTCCCGCTGCCTGAACCGGGCGTACCGCCCGCCGGCAGAAGGGTCCGGGTTGGTCAGGAGTCGCATGGCGGTCTTGAGGCCGTCGAGGCGGGCACCCTCCATCGAACCGGAGGTATCGAGCACGAAGGTGGCGTCGGCCGGGCGGCGGAATTCGTTGTCGAAGGCCTCCAGGATCGCGTTGACGACCCGGTAGCTGGCCGGGAACGGAAGTTCGATCAGCGTGGTCGGGTACAGGCCGGCCTCGACCTGCACCTCGGGGTTGATCGGGCGCCGGAGCGTCGTCTCGAGGATCGCTTTTTGGAACTCGGCACTCCGCACGTAGGCGACGATCTTTTCGTAGGCCTCCCGCTGGCCGGCATTGATCAGCATCAGTGGGTAGTCGGCCGTGAGGATACCCTCCTTGGGGTAGATCAGCGCGAACGGCTCGTGGAGCTTCCCGCCTCTGTTCATGGCCAGGAGGACGTTGGCATAGTTGATCATGCCGTCGAGCTGGTCCTGGTCCTTGAGGTAGGCGTCGGCCAGCCAGCCGGAGCTCCCCGCGGTCAGCCGCTGGGCCTTGAAAAAGGCGGCGAGCTGCTTGCCGTCAATGTCCGAGACGTCGAGGGCGTCCCCCTTGCCGGACAGGGCGGCGGCCAGGCCGAGCAGACCGGAAAACCCGGTATTGGAGGCGGTCGGGCTGGTCATTCCGAAGGTGAAGCGCCCCTTGCCGGCGGCCTCGGCGATGTCCTTCCAGGTCACATTCGGGTTGTCGGCCCAGCCCAGCGCCCTTGCCTTGCTCGCCTTGAGCCCGAGCACGACGGGCGTGATCATGGTCCGCTCGGAGGCTCGGACCCGTTCCTTCACTCCCGGGGTGAGGAGCGCGTACTTGTTGCTCGACAGCCAGGCGAGGTCGAGTGCCTCGCCCGCCTGGAGGGTGTCCACGGCTTCCAGCGTGCCCGTGTAGCGGAGCTCCAGGCGGACGCCGGTGCGCTGCTGGACCTTGGGGAGCAGGGGCTCGATGTCCTTGAGTTCGGATCCTGCGAGCACCGAGAGACGCGGCCCCGGCGGCGGGCTGCTCTGGCTGCAGGCGGCCAGCAGAAGCCCGCAAGCGAGTGGGAGGATGACCAGCCGTCGCATCGGGGACCTCCTTTTACAGCTTGACTGGACCCTCGATGGTGGGCGTCGGGCCGACCGCGGCCCGGGCTTGCTGACTTCGGACGCGATCCAGATAGCTTTCCGCGCGCTGGATCTGCTCCCGCATGAGCTGGTTGTTCCGGCCCATCACCTCGATGGCCTTCGAGCGGAAGCTGTCCATGGCGTCCATCGCCTTGAAGGTGTTGTCGAAGCCTTCCCGGAGCTTGTCGATCGCAATGAGGGGGTTGCTCGCGAACTCCCCCGTTCGCTCAACGTGGGCGCCGAGCTGGCGGGACGTCTCACTGACCAGGTCGCCGATGGTGCCGGAGACCCCCTGGAGCATCTCCATGACCTGGATCTGGTTGCCGGTGGCGCGGGCGACCGTCTGGGCGGTGGCCAGGGCCGACATGCCGGTCGTCGCGATCCGGTTGCAGCCATTGACCATTTCGCGGGCGGTCTTCTTCAGGATGTCGAGCGAGAGGTACCCGTTCACGCTGACCGCCTGCTGGGTGAGCATGTCCTGGAGGTTCTGGCGGGCGTAGAAGAGGACCTCCTGCTCGAGCGCGCGGGCCCGCATGGGGTCATTGGCTTTCAAGGGAGCCAGCCGGTCGGCGAGCCGGCGGTCGAGCTCGGTCGCGAAGTGGATCGCGGCCTTGAGCTTCGTCATGGAGTCCCAGAGCTTGGCCTTGACGTTCTCGATCTCGACCGCGTCTCGCTGCATGTCGTCGCGTGCGGCGTAGACCTGCTGCATGGCGGTCTGCAGTTGCGCGCTCGCAGACTGGAACTTGCGGAAGTAGGCCTGCAGTCTGTTGCCCCAAGGGATCATGCCCAGGAGCTTCTGGGGGGCGAAGAGGTTCCCCTCGTGGCCGGGGTTCAACTCGTCGAGCCGCTGCCGGAGCTCCTGGATCGCCTTGAAGGCGGCCGACGTCTCGAGGCCGACGAAGTTCCGCTCCATGAAGCGCCCGGTCATGAGGGAGGCGGCACTCGCGATCTCCTCCCGCCCGAGCCGGAAGGCGGCGTCCACCTTGGCCTTGAAGCCCTCGCTCTCCACGTTGGGCTCGGCCAGCATCGCGCTGATGAAGCCCTCGACCTGCCGGTCGACGGCCTGCTGTACGGCGGGGTCGAGGGGCACCTTGTCTGGGGACTCGGCCGGCGTGACGGGCTGGAGGGCCTCGGGCGGTTGCAAGACGAGGGCCTGAGTGGGGGGCGCTGGAGTGGGTGCGGTCTCGCTCATCGTCGCCTCCTGTTGTCCTCGGTCAACGGAACTGCTTCTCGATCTCTTGGATCATATATTCCAGCATCTCATAGCTCGGCGGGTCGATGACCTCGAGGAGTGTCGCCGGCGCCGCCAGGGCGTGGGCCTTGAGGAACCCGGCGAAGTGCTCCGGGTTGCTGGTGCGGAGCCCGTACTCGGCGGCGAGCTGCTGGAGGGTCGGATCGGTGGCGAGGGCTTCGCCGAGCCGCGTCCCGTTCTCGGTGAAGGGGACCAGCGTGTGCTTGGTGAAGATGGTGGGCGAGGGGTAGAGCAGTACCATGTCGGGGTTGCGGGAAGAGGTGTGGGCGAGGTGGTCGAGGAACTGCGCCTCGTAGACCATGACCAGAGGCGCCTTCCCCATCCCCATCGTGACGTAGTCCTCGAACGGGCCCGCGGTCGAGGTCTCCTGCAGCCCCTGGCGCAGGAACAACTGGGAGACGAGGGGGAGGACCTTCTTGGCCTCCCCCGGTGTCTGGATGACGTTGTTGCCGTTTGCCACGTAGCTAGCGAGGCTCAGCGCCATGGCGCCGGAGTTCGAGGTCCGGACGTCCGTGGTGTTGATCAGGACGCTCTTCCCCGTGGCGTAACTTGGGTTGGCCTTGAGGTCGCGCCAGCGGGTGCCCTTGGCCGCAAGGCCAAGAAAGGTCCCCATGTCGAACACCTGGTATCCGCCCTCGGCCCGGACGAGACCGTTAGCCTCGAGCGCCGGGATGAGCGGCTTCCAGCTGGCGACGGCCATCACCGTGAAGAAGGGGTTGAACAGCTGGCGGGCGTGGACCGTCTCTTGGAGCTTGAGGGCGGCCGGCGTGCCTGCCGGGAAGCCGAAATCGTAGCTCTTCCAGTCCTGGCGCAGCGCGAGCTGCCGGGAGCCGACCTTCTCGACGTGGACGAGGAGTCCGTGGCTCCGAAGCGCCTCGACCACGCGCTCGTCAGCGAAGAAGCCCTCCTTCTCCGAGCCGATCATGCCGCGGAGCATCACCTGCCGGGAGGCCGCGCTCTTCGCTTGGTCGTCGGCCGCCTTCCGGTGGGCGGAGAGATAGATGGCTCCCCCGACGCCGAGCGCCAGCAAGAGTGCCAGCACAGGACCGATCGCTCGTCGCATGTGCGCCTCACCCCCCCTGAGCTCACGGGGTCCCGAAGAGCGTATCCCGGCCCGCCGGGGATGTCAATTTCCAGTCGAGCCGCGTAGTCGCCTCTGCCTTGTCCCCGCGCGATGGTCCGAAGGCAATCGACCGGCTGAGGCGGTGCGAGTCTCGCAGGACGCGGAAACGGCTCATTGGCCTCCTGGTTGGATGGACCAGAAAAGACTTGGTCGTCCGTGAGCAGGTGCTGTCCCCGGGGAAGCCTAGCGAATGCTAGCCCACCCGTCAATCGCAAGAGCATTTCTGCACAGAAAGGTCCGGAGACAGCGCAAGGCGGTTTGAGTGTCATCCGTTTCCCCAAGCGGGGCGAAGCTGGGCAGCGGGAGAAGAGGATGTGGGAAGGGGTCCCCTGGTTTCTCCGCCTGGATCGGAATGGAGTCTACGGCCAGGCCTTTGTCCGCAGGGTCGCCGACTAGGGCAAGCTGGACGTGCTCACGCCCCCGCGGAGTTCATGGCAGAATCCCTCAGCGGACCGTCTCATGGAGAGCATTAGCCGGGAGTGCCTGGGCCACGTGATCCTGTTCAGCGAGGACCACTGCCGCCAAGTCCTCGCGAGATACTCTACGTACTACCACCACCGCCCCTTGTCGCTAGCCAGGGATGCGCCTGACGGGCGCCCGGTGCAGCCGCCGGATCAGGGCGCCATCGTCGCGGACGGACTGCCTCCGGGTGGGGCTGCGCAACCTGCCGGGTTCACTCCAATCGCTTGCGATCCTTCCACACAGGATGATGACCGGCCGGCCTCCGCACACCCTGGAGGATCGGGAGGGGAAAGATCAACCGGGACGTGGGCTATGAATATCCGGGGAGGACAATCTGATGGAGTTCTCCCGGCACACCTGGCGGTAGATTTCCCCCAGCGGTTTCATCGCGCGCGGCAGGGCCTTGTCGCTGAAATCCACGCTCAGCAGCCCGAATTTCTTCGAGTAGCCGAACTGCCATTCGAAATTGTCGACCAGCGACCAGTAGTAGAAGCCCCGCACATCCGCGCCCCGCGCGATCGCGCCTCCCAGCACGGCGAGGTAATTGAGCAGGTCCCGCTCCCGAAACTGTTCATCCGCTGACGCCGCCCCATGTTCGGTGATGTAAATCGGCAGCCGCAACCGTAGGTTGAAATATGCGAGAATCTTTCCCAGCCCTTCCGGGTAGCGCTCCATCATGTCATCACAGACAAAACCAAAATCCTGTAACCGTTTCACCGGGGCGCCGCCGGCCGGAATCATGGCGCTAAAATGATGGAACCGCACGCGCCCGTAGTAGTTCAATCCGATGAAAGTCGAAGCCTGCCGTCTGCCGCCACCCAAGAAGGCATCGAGCACGAATTTGTTGAAAGTGTAATGGCAGAGGGAAGCCGTCAGCCGGTCCCAGGGCGAAAACCTCCTGTAGGCGTGGAAGAAGGTCCAGTTCTTCGCGATGCCCACTTGCGGCTCGCGAGTCGCAACGCCGTCGCGACGGATGATGCGGCTCGCCTGCTCATGGGCGCGCGCCATGTGGTGAATAATCTGGCGGAATTGGCCGAGCTGCCATTTCCGCCGGGGCGGATAGGCGCCCAGCACGTACGCCAGAGCCGCGTACGTGTCCGGCTCGTTGAAGGTATTCCACAACTGCACGCGCTCTTTCAGGGCCGCGACCAGTTTGCCGACGTAGTCCACGAAGGCGGCGACGGTCTGCGGGTTGAGCCATCCGCCGCCGGAATGGATCCACGGCGGATTGGAAAAGTGATGCAACACGACCATGGGCGTGATGCCGGCCGCCCGCAGCCGGTCGAGCACGTCCAAGTAGCGCGCGAGTTCGTGTTGGTTCAGCGGCGCGAACGCCGCGGACTGCAACCGCGACCATTCGATCCCGAAGCGGTAGGAATTCACGCCCAGCCGGGACATCCACTCGATGTCCTCGGGATAGCGGTGGTAGTGGTCGCAGGCAATGCGGCAATCGCCGCCGTCCTGCGCGATGAAATCCGTCCACTCGTTGTCGACGTGGCCTTCCACCTGGGTCGGAGCCGTCGCCGTTCCCCACAAGAAATTCTCGGGAAACTTCAGCCGCCTTGCGTTGGCGGCTCCGCACGTCGTGTTGGCAGAGTGTTCGTGACGATGCATTGCTGTCCAACCAAGCCGAGCGCCGCCTGGAGCGCCCTCGTGCGGTTCCGGGTGTTTGGCCAGACCGAGCGGGGGCCGAAGATCAGGCCCCCCGTCCTGCTGCCCCAGCTACGCCTGTCGTGCGCGAACATCCATCTTCCGACGGACGTCATGCGGCGCGCCGCTCGTCGTGGTGACGGAACCCACCCACTTCCGGCGCCGCGACGACGGCGCCTTGATCGGGGAAGTGCATCGGCCGACGGTGCGCCGCAACCATGGACCCGGACACGTGCCTGTGCCACCGGTGACTATACGCGGCGAAAATAGAAAGTTTACCAGAGCGGAATACACGATGGGAAGATGTTTTGCGGACTGCCGGAGACCGCCCGGGCACCGTGGGCAGCCTGGAAGCGCCTCAGGCCACGGGAACCCCGACGTTCTCTTCCCGGGGGGCCCACGCAACCTCCTGCAGGACGATATGCGTCTGCCAGTCGTACCGGATCAGGGCGAGGCCCTTCTCAGTTTCGATGATCGCGGTATGTTCCTCCCAGTCCCCGCAGTTCCCGTAGAGGAACCCGTCGGGGTCCACCCGCAGCTCGGGGTGGTGCGTGTGCCCCACGATTGCCCCCTCGCATCCCTTCGAGCGCGCATACCGCTTGATGGCTTCCCGGTACCGGGAGATCATGGCCGTGCGCTTCTTGACGTTCGTGCGGATCGCCTGGCGGAACGACCACCGGAGCCCCCGGTTGCTGAGCACGTGCTGGAGCCAGAAGAGGAAGGCGTCGCCGTGGTCGCTGAGGTGGGCGAGCCACAGCATGGAGGGCCGGACGAACAGGTCGAACCGGTCCCCGTGGATGACCAGGAGCTTTCGTCCGTGGATCTCGGTCGTGGTTTCGTAGTCGAGCACCACGTTGTCCAGGTCGATGGGCCGCAGGCTGGGTTCATGGTTTCCGATGAGGTACCGAATCCGAGCGCCTTTCCGGGCCGCGGAGAGGAAGGTGCGGATGATGTTGTTGTAGGCCTGCACCCACTTCGACCGGTTCCGTCCGTTCAGCTTCCAGCCGTCGATGATGTCGCCGACCAGGAAGATGTTCGGGAAGGCCGCGCTCCGCAGGAAGCGGTCGAATTCCTCGGCCCATGCCGGAGTGGAAAACCCGAGGTGCAGGTCGCTCACGAACAGCGACTTGATGTACGGCTTTGGCTTCCCGACGATGGGCTTTTCCATATGGACTAGGCGCTGATCTGCGCAACGAGCACTGCTGCGCACCTTAGAGGACGAAGACGTCCCCTGGCTCGACCTGGAGCCCGACAGCCTCTCCGTGAACGAACTCCCGTCGCTGGCCATTCTCGACGATCACCGGCTGCCCCTCCCCGACATCGACGAAGAGGCGGGTGCGGTCGCCGAGAAAGAAGGCCGCGGCCACGGTGCCACGTAGGGAGGCTCCCTCAGGTGGAATGAGGTGGGTCCGTTCGGGCCGAAACAGGATTTCCCGGACGGCGGGCCCGCCTGTCTGCCAAGGCAGCGTGCCGGCCGCGCAGACAAAGACGCCGCCCTGCACGGCCCCGGTCAGGCGATTCAGGCTTCCGATAAATTCCGCCACGAAGCGGTTCGCCGGTCGGTGGTAGATCTCGCGGGGCGTGCCGACTTGGGCCACGCGGCCGCGATCCATCACGACGATGCGGTCCCCAAGTGCCATGGCCTCCGCCTGGTCATGCGTCACGTAGATGGCCGTGATGCCGAGCGAGCGCAGCAGGCCATCGATCTCCA
This sequence comes from Terriglobales bacterium, assembly GCA_035543055.1. Lineage (NCBI taxonomy): Bacteria > Pseudomonadati > Acidobacteriota > Terriglobia > Terriglobales > Terriglobales bacterium. The sequence continues at coordinate 14,549 of DATKKJ010000017.1, forward strand.
GCCGCAGCGTGTCCCGCAGCTTGGCGTCCAGGGCCGTCAGGGGTTCGTCCAGCAGGATGGCGCGGGGCCGCACGGCCAGGGCGCGCGCCAGGGCGACGCGCTGGCGCTGGCCTCCCGAAAGCTGCTCGATACGCCGGTCGGCGAGCGGTTCGATGCGCATCATGGCCAGCATCTCGGATACGCGCGCACGGAGTGCGGCGACAGGGGCGCGGCGGATGCGCAGGCCATACCCGATGTTCTCGGCCACTGTCATGTTGGGGAACAGCGCGTAGGATTGAAAGACCATGCCGACGTTCCGTTTCTC
>DATKKJ010000018.1 GCA_035543055.1 Terriglobales bacterium
CATGAACATCATCTCCACCCAATCGCCTTTTTCCCTCGGATTTCGCGGTCCCCTAGCCGCAAAATCCTTAAGCTTCTTCTCGAGGTTCTTAAGGATTGGGTCGAATTCTGCCTGACTTGGCATCACCGAGACCTGAGCAGACGCTGCAATTACCGCACAAGAGGACAACAGACGCTACGGAGAGGGTGCAAAATCTCTTCATTGCAAGCTCCTGGGGCAGGAAGAAAGCTGATTCTGAGCCTCAGAACTGGACGTGTCAATTCCTGGGCGGGAAGCGATGTCGCGAGGGTAGGGCTCCCTCAGGAGGATGGCCCATACAAAGAATGGGTGCCCAGACGGGCCGCTTTTGCTCGTGTGGGATCCGCGTGTATCCGCGCGAAATGAAGTTTCTCGGCCATGAGGGACCTGCCCGGCGATAGGGGTCCTTCGACTACGCTCGGCTGCGCCTCCCCTTCGAAGACTCAGGGTCAGGATGACAAAGGGTGGAGAGTGGTGCTGACCCGATCGACTGACGTCGCGGGTTGCGGCACTGGCGAGGTTCCTCACGGCCAAGGCCGTTCGGGATGACAGGGGCGATAGGGTACGGGCGAGCCGATGGACTGACGTCGCGGGCAGCGGCACTGGCGAGATCCCTCACGGCCAAGGCCGTTCGGGATGACAGGGGTGGAGGGCATGGGTGAGCCGATGGACTGACCTCGCGGGGAGCGGCACTGGCGAGGTCCCTTCGGCTTCACCTCAGGGCAGGCTCCTCACGGCCAAGGCCGTTCGGGATGACAGGGGTGGAGGGTGAGCCGATGGACTGACGTCGCGGGTTGCGGCACGGGCGCAAGGCCGCTCGGGGCTGAAGCCCCTCGGGATGACAAACGCGCAAGTTTGACGGGCACGTCACTGACAACTTCTACGAAAATCTATACCAGTGTCATCCTGAGGGGCTTTCAGGCCCGAAGGGTCTCGCAAAATGTTGAACCCACGATGCGGTGAGTCGGACCGCCCGAAATGTTTCTACGTGTACATCATGGCCAGCGCCAATCGTGTGCTTTACATCGGAGTGACCAACGCTCTGCATCGCCGCGTATGGCAGCACAAGTTCGAGGACATCGAGGGCTTCACCAAGAGGTACAAAGTCACGAAGCTTGTCCATTGGGAGTCGTTCGATGACGTTCGCAACGCGATCAGTCGTGAGAAAGCGCTGAAGGGGTGGAGGCGCGAGAAGAAGGTGGCGCTGATCGAAGAGCGGAACCCCAAGTGGAAGGACCTGGCGGCAGCGTGGTATGGGCAGTCGAACGAGAAGATACGCAGACGTTTTGCGCGGGAGAACGAAGAGGTCTTGTCAGAGACTGGGGTCGAGCCAATCGACTGACGTCGCGGGCAGCGACACCCGGCGAGGTCCCTTCGGCTTCACCTCAGGGCAGGCTCCTCGCGGCTTGAAAGCCGCTCGGGATGACAGAAGAAAGACTTCAGTCCAAGCCGTAAGCGTGGATTTTGTTCAAGAGCGTCTTGTAAGAGATGCCGAGGCGTTGGGCGGCGGTGGCCTTGTTCCACTTGCACTCGCGCAAGGTGGCTTCGATGCGGGCGCGCTCGACACCCGCGGTCTCGGCGAGCGAGCCGGCGGAAGCGGCGGCGGCGCGCAGGTTGGCGGAGAGCCCGAGGTCGGCGGCGTCGAGCTCGCCCTCGTTGAGGATGGCGGCGCGCTCGGGCCGCGCCTATCGAGAACGAAAGATGTTAGTCACCGAGGGAGCTGGAGAGGCCGGCCTTGCGGATCTCGTCGCGGATCTTCTCCAGTTCCGCCTGGGCGTCGGCCAGCTGCTTGCGCAGGTCGTCCATCTCCTTGTTGTGCTTGTCGGTCTCGTCCTTGTACTTCTTGGGATCGAGCAGGGCGTTGCCGGCCTCGGTGTACCAATCAATGCTATGCAACTTGAATTCGCGCTCGGAGACGTCCATGTTGCGCCGGATCTCGGCGATCTTGGTCTTGGCCTCGGCGACCTTGCCTTTGAATTCCTCAGCCGCTTTGTTCATCTCCTCGGCCTTGGCCTTCTCGTCCTCGGCCTTGGTCTTCTCGTCCTTGGCCGCGCTCTTGTCGGCGTCAGAGTCGGCCGGGGCGCTGGTGGTGGCACTGGCTGCGGCCGCGGGCGACGAACCGATATCGTCGTTGGTGTAGACCTTGGTGGTGGGCGAGGCGGGCTTCTGCTGTTCCCTTTGCTTGCGGGCGTAATCGCCCAAGGAGACTTCCTGGGCCGCGGCGCCGAGCGCCAAACCCATCAACAGAGCTGCGAGCGTGAGATTCCACATCCGCTTCATAGCGACCTTCCTGACTGTTCCTGGGTTACCTAAAGTGTAACCCCGAGGTGTCTGCCGGTTCAATATGTTATCCCGCTTCCACGGCAGTCTTGGCCGGCTTCTCCGCAGGAAACGAGAGGGTAAACGTGGTGCCTTGGCCGTCACTGGAGACGGCGATGGCGCTACCATCTCGGCGCGCTCGCTGGTCTCGCGCCTTAATTCGCTGACCCCGCGGAAGAGGTCGCGGGCGTGCATGCCGAAGGCGGTGCCATATCCCAGGATGCGACGGGCGGCCTCGTTGGCCTGACGCACCGTGCCGGTGTTGTTGAAGAGCAAGACGCCGCTGGTCAGGTTGGAGAGCAGGACATCGCTGAGGGTCTGGGAGGCGGCGGCGCGCTCGGTGGCCTGCTGGCGGACGCGCTGCAGCTCCTGCTCCTTCTCCTTCAACTGCTGGATGACCCCGTGATAGGCGGCGAGCTGGAACTCGGGGCCGTCCACCGAGGTGCGGCGCTCCGCGTCTTCGCCGGTGAGGCCGCGGCGCAGGCGGCGCATCAAGAAGATGCCGACGATGAAGAGGAAGGCTGCAGCGACGAACACCACCGCCATGCGCAGCAGCAGGGGATCGGTGAGCCATTTCATCGGTACAGCCCCAGGTACCAGCGCAGCACGCTTTCGCCGAAGAAGACCGAGAGCATGGCCATGCTGCCGAGGAAGACGCCAAAGGGCATCTCGTAACGGCGATAGACGACGAGGGCGGACTTCCAGGCGCGCTTGCGAGCCCGAGCGGCGTCCTCATGGGTGCGCGCCAGACGGCGGCGGGTACGCTGCATCCAGACCATGAGCATGGTGCCGACGCCGAAGAACGTGCCCGCCAGGGAGGCGGCAAAGATAGTGAGCACGGTGAGCTTGACGCCGAGAAAGGCGCCGACCATGGCCATCAGTTTGACGTCCCCCAGGCCCATGCCTTCGATGCCGCGGGCATGGTAGTAGAGCGCGCCGGCGCCGTAGATGAAGGAGGCCCCAACCAGGGCGCCGAGACCGGCATCGAGCAACGAGGCCCAAGGAGTGGGCGGCGGAGCAATCCCCAGGAACCGCCGCAGCACGAAGCCGGCGGCGTCATCGACCGGGGCCAGGAAGCTGAAACCGATGCCCAGGGCCAGGCCGGTCAGGGTCAGGGAATCAGGGAGCAGCTTGTGTTCGGCGTCGGTGAAGATGAGACCCAGGATAAGGAAAGAGAAGACGGCGAACTTCAAACCGAGAGGGTTGAAGCCGAAGACGTAGTAACAGGCGAGAAAAAGCAGTCCGGTGAGGAGTTCGACGATGGCGTAGCGGGGAGAGATGGGAGCGCGGCAGTCGCGGCATCGCCCACCCAGAAGCAGCCAACTCAGGACGGGAATGTTGTCGTACCAGCGGATGGGGTGGCGGCACTTGGGGCAGGCGGAGGGCGGGCTGACGATGGAGAGGTCGCGGCGGGTGACGCCGCGCGCCGACAGTTCCTGGTCGCTGTAGCACCGCAGGGCGAGGCGGTGGATGCAGACGTTCAAGAAGCTCCCGAACACCAGGCCGAAAAGGAATACGGCCGCGCCGAGCACATGGGTGTCGATCATCGCGCTCTCAGGGGGATTGAGGGGATTATACGTCGGAATGGGCGCCGGGCCCGGTTACCGTGGGAGGTGACCGGGCAGTACCCAGTACTCGGTACTCAGTACTCAGTGCGGCGAATCAGTCGCGGAATCGGAGGAGGTGGCCCTCGAGTAGGAGGGCGCCGTCGGCGTTGGGCGGGACCTCGCCGGCCCAGTCAACCCGGGTGCGGTTCACCAGGCGCATCTCGGGAGGCCCGGTCTCCCACTCACCAGCGGCGTTCTCTCGAATCGGAAAAGAGTAGCCGGGCGCGTACTCGTCCGGGTCGCTGTGCTGCCACTCGAGCAAGCTGGCTTCGAGGGAGTCACTGAGGGCCTCGCCGGGGCGGAGGCACAAGACCCACTCATGGCGGGTGTCGATGGCACAGGCGCCCCGCTCGACGCCGACAATGGCTTGCTTGACGGTGGCGCCGTGCGCATGCGCGATGTTCAGGGTGTCATCGTCGGAGGCGCTGTCGATGATGAGGACCTCATCGCAGGGCCGCAGGGAATCCAGGGTGCGGCCGATGCGGGCGGCGTCATTATGGGTATGGATGAGGGCGGAGATCTTCGGCATTTGATTCCCACCCAAGGCCTGGGTTGGGTCCCTAATGATAGAGCGAGCTCGCTCCGCGAACTAGGGGCGGCAGGGCCGCCCCAATGAGGCCCGTGCGAGGGCGCACGGGCTACAAGTCCCGTTCACTGCTACTCCGGCCGGCGCTTCAAGACCGGAGCGTTACTGTCACCCGGCTGGGGCTGCGAAGTGGAGTCATCGGAATAGACCCGGGTGCCGCTCCCCTCGCTGGGAGGGTTGTACTCGCTGATGGTTCGTCCGGAGCGAGTGATGCTGGCGGCAGGCGTGACCGTGAGCGGGCTCTGCAAGCGGAAGGTCAAGAGTTGTTCCGGCTTGATGTGGATCTGCTGGCCCTTGGTCGCGGCCTGGACACCGGTGCCGGCGCCGGCGCCGACGGTGGCGCCGATGGCGGCGCCTTTGCCGCCGCCGATGATGCCACCCAGGATGGCGCCCACGGCGGCGCCACCGCCCACCTTGGCGGCGGTGTTCTTGCCCCGCGAAGCGCCCTGGCGCGAATACTGGTCGGTCTGCAGGTTGTAGCGGCGCCCGTTGATGCTCAGGCTGGTGAGCTCGAGTGCGATCTCGGATTGGCCGGTGAAATGACCGGAGCTGCGCAGCTCCGCGACCCGCCCCTCGATGTCGGCGCCCTGAGGCAGAACGACCTGATCGTTGATGCTGATGGGCGTGTCCAGGGTGGCGCGGAAGCGGTCGCCGATCTGGTTCCGGTCAGAGTCGATGGGATCGATCATGCGCACTGAGAGCACAGTGCCGGGCTCGACGGTGACCGGCTTCGGCGGCGGAGGCGCCGCCGGGGTGCGATCGGCCACGGGGGCCGGGGTCACTGCGGGCCCGGCCGGTTGAGCCGGGGCCGCCTGCTGCAGATCCGAACTGCGGCGAGGCGCGCCGGCAACATGGCGGGGCGAAGGCTTGCGGGCCGGGGCCGGAGCCGGCTCCGGCTGGGACATCGCCATGGGTTGGGGAGGCGGCGGAAGCTGCGCCTGGGCGACGGTCAGATTGTTGACCACGGTGCGCACGCCGTCCACCATGGCGGCATCGTTGGCGGCGGTAACGCGCTCTATCTCGCTGCCCACGCTGCCCGACAGGGTCACGATTCCGTTGTTGGAGGAGACGGTGACCTGCTTGGTGGGGACGTTGTTGTCGGCCAGGATCTTCTGCTGCACGTCGCCGGCGATCTGGGCGTCGCTGCGGGCGCGGTTGCAGCCGACACTCAGGCCCAATATCACGAAGACAAGGAGAACCGTAACGATGTAACTCCAGCGCGAACTCATAGTGACTCCCATAAAAGCGCGGTCAATGGTTTGCATGCTTAGATGCAGAGCCCGGTCCAGCGACTGTCTGCGGCCAGTTTTTTCCCTCCTGGTGGAACCCCTTCCAGCAACACAAGTTGCGCACGTGCAACGCCGGTAACTTGGGGATTCCGCCGGGGCTGTGATAAATGTCTGAACAGCCTATGGTCAACGTGGAACGATCCGAATTCGACCCCAAGGAAGGGCGTTGCCAGTACTACGTCCTGCTGAAGCCGAATGTCTCCAAGGAAGAGGTGGAGGTGCACATGCGGGTGCCGGTGGAGGTGGGGATCTCGATCTCGGAGACGGGCGAACTAGCGGACCTGAGCTTCGTGGTGCCGAAGAAGTATCGTAGCGACCACGCGCTCTCCTTCCTGAAAGCGCACCGGGACAGCGCCAGCTACGTGGACCCGCGGGTGTTCATCTCCATCCCCGGGAGCAGCGGCGACTCGGTGCTATCGGCGGCCGCCAACCTGGAAGTGGACGCCGCCGGGCGGATCGTGGGCGTGGACATCCACTAGCTCAATCGCCCGCTGAAGCGGGCTTCGATCCATTTTGCGAACCTTACCCACCGCTGACGCGGTGGGCTACTTTCAAGCGCCCGCAAAAGCGGGCTGATGCCGGCCCTAGGTGGCGGCGGCCAGGAGGCCGGCGCCGGAGGCGGCATGGCGGGCGCGCTTCAACTCGCTCACGTCGCCCATGACGATGATCACCGTCCCCGCCACGACCTGATGGTTATCAGGAGGGTTGGGGAGGAAGGAGCCGTCACCCTGGCGGATGGCCAGCGGCAGCAGGTTGAACTTGTGGCGCAGGTCGATGCGCTGCAGGGTAGAGCCGATCCAGGGCGATCCGGCATTGACGTCGATCTCCTCGATGCGCAGAGTGCGGCCGTGTTCCTTGAGCATGATGTCGAGGAAGCCGACCACGTGGGGGCGGAGGGCCTCGCTGGCCATGCGCATGCCTCCGATGCGGTTGGGGGAGACGGTGGAATTGGCCCCGGCCTTCATCAGGCGGTCGGCAAAGCGTTGCTCGGTGCAGCGGGCGATGATGCGCAGCTGAGGGTTCTTCTGGCGGGCGACGACGGTGATGACCAGGTTGTCCTTGTCGGAAGCGAGGGAGGCGATGAGGCCCTTGGCGCGCTCGATGCCGGCCTGATCGAGGGTGGTCTCGTCGGTGGCGTCGCCGATGATGGAGAGGATCTCGTTGTAAGCGGGGTCGTGCTCCTGCAGCTTCTTGATGTTGTCCTCGGTGTGCTCGACGACCACGTAGGGGGTGCCGGTCTTGTGGAGCTCCTCGACCGCGAAACGCCCGGTGTCGCCCAGGCCGCAGACAATGTAATGGTGTTTGAGAGCTTGGATCCGTTTGAGCATCTTGCGTCTCCAGAAGATGTTGGTGATCTCGCCTTCGACCAGGAAAGCGGTCACCACCGAGAACATGTAGACGGTGATGGTGACGCCGAACAGCACGATGAACATGTTGAAAATGCGCAGGGCGGGGCTGTGGCTGGTGTCCACGATCTCGCCGTAGCCGACCCCGGCGACGGTGATCACGGCCATGTACAGGGCCTGCAGGAACGAAACGTCGTGGCCGCCCAGGAGGCGGTATCCGGCCACCGCGAGGGCGGTGAAGACCAGCACGATGAGCAGCGCCTGGGCGAGTCTGCGGCGTATATCCATGTGCAGCGCGGGTCTCGGGGAAGGGGGAAGCGAGCGGATTGTAGCACGTAAGTGCCTGCCACGGACTTGCGCGGATAGCGTGGATTGAGGGGAATGCAGGCCCGGTCCGGGAGCAGGAATCCCAGAAATCTGCGCCGCGGCAGCGAAGTCGCAGTACACTCATGCCCCATGCAGGATGCGACGGCGTTCATCCTCGCCGGGGGCAGGAGTTCGCGCATGGGGTGCGACAAGGCCCTGCTCGAATTCGACGGTCAAACCTTGCTGGCGCGCGCGTTGCTAAAGGCGCGGGCCGTGGCCGGGCGGGTCTGCATCGTGGGGACGCGGGAAAAGTTCGAACTGTTCGGACCGGTGATCGAGGACGAGTACACCGACCGCGGACCGCTGGCCGGCATCCACGCCGCGCTGCAGGCCACCACCACCGACCTGAACCTGGTGCTGGCGGTGGACATGCCGTTCCTGCCGGAAACCGCGCTCAAGTACCTGCTGGACCAGGCGCGGGCGTGCGATGCGGTGGTGGTGGTGCCGCGGGTCAACGGCTTCCACCAGACGCTGTGCGCGGTGTACCGGCTGGAATTCGCCGCCCTGGCCGAAGAAGCGTTGCGCGCGGGCAACAACAAGATCGATCCACTCTATGCGCGGACGTCGGTGCGGGTGGTGGAAGAAGCGGAGCTGGCCGAGGTTGATATCGTTCCCGCGATGTTCGACAATCTGAACACGCCGCAGGACCTGGAGCGAGCCTTCCGCGCCGGTCCGGTCCGGACCGCATGAGTCACGAGAACCAGCCCTATATCGAATTCCAGGACGTCTCCAAGGCGTTCGGCAAGCACGTGGTGCTGGACCACGTGGGCTTCCAGGTGACGCCGGGCGAGACCCTGTGCATCCTGGGGCGCTCGGGGGTGGGCAAGTCGGTGTCGCTGCACATCATCATGGGCTTCCTGAAAGCCGACTCGGGGCGCGTGGTGGTGGCCGGGGAGGACGTCGCCGGGTACAGCGAGAAGGAGATGGAGCGCATCCGCAAGAAGGTCACCATGGTCTTCCAGAACGGGGCCCTGTTCGACTCGCTGACCGTGGGGGAGAACGTGGCCTTCCCGCTGCGCGAGCGGCGCGACCTGGACGAGGTGCAGGTGTACCAGGTGGTGGACGGGCTGCTGGAGATGGTGGGAGTGAAGCAGTTCCGCGACCAGTTGCCCTCCGAGCTCTCGACCGGGATGAAGCGCTCGGTGGCCATCGCGCGCGCCCTGGCGGCCCAGCCGGAGTGCATCCTGTACGATGAGCCCACCACGATGGTGGACCCGCTGATGGCGCAGCTTCTAGGAGATCTGATCAAGAAGTTAAAGTTCCAGTTGAAGCTGACCTCGATCGTGGTCACGCACGACATGCGGCTGGCGGAGAAGCTGGCCGACCGGCTCGTCTTCCTGCACGAAGGCAAAGCCATCTTCTTCGGACCCTACCGGGAGATGGAGCGCAGCGACCATCCCGTGCTCCGGCAGTTCCTGGAACTCGACGAGCTGGTGCTGCCCGGGCAGCAGTCCAGCTTCTCGCAGCCGCCCCCGAGCCCACCGGGCCGCTAATCAGGGCGGCGACGCTGTTCGTCGTGGTATTCGGAACAGAGCCCGCTAGAAACCTTCGCTGACCAGTTTCTCCACGTTGATCTCGCGCGGGGCCTCGCCCTTCAGCATCTTCTCGGCGTACTTGGCGATGATGTCGGCCTCGATATTGACCGGATCACCCGCCTGGAGCGACTTGAGGTTGGTGGCCTCGAAGGTGTGAGGAATGATGGCGACGGTCACCTTCGTCCCCTCGATCTGGGCGACGGTCAGGCTGATGCCTTCGATGGAGATGGAGCCTTTGAAGACGACGTATTTCACCAGATCAGCGGGAATCTCCACGTAGAGCCAGAAATCCTCCTTGCCCGGGATACGCTCCAGGCCGAGGAACTTGCCCACGCCGTCCACGTGTCCCTGGACGATGTGTCCGCCCATGCGGCCGCCGGCTTTCATGGGCAGCTCGAGATTGACCTCGGAGCCGGGCTTCAGGTGGCCGAGCGAGGTGCGGGCCAGGGTCTCGGTGGCCAGATCAAAGCCGAGGCGGTCGGGCTTGAGCTCCACCGCGGTCAGGCAGACGCCACTCACGGCGATACTGTCGCCCTTCTTCATCTCGCGGACAAGGTTGTTCGAGGAGACCACCAGGCGAGTGGTGCCGTTGCCAGAGGTGGCGCTGAGAACTTTGCCGACTTCTTCGATGAGACCGGTGAACATAACAATTCTCCGAAAAAAGTAGTCAGGAGTCGGGAGTCAGGAGTCGATTCAAATGGACATCTCGTATGGATCTCGCAAGTAACCCTCGACGGCGAAATCTTCGCCGAAGCGATGCAGGGTGATGTTCTTGACGTAGGCAGCCTCGCTGAGATGGCGGAAGCCGGCGCCGCCGGCGAAGGGCACCGAGCCGGTCCCGGCGAGGATCTTGGGTGCGTAGTACAGAAAGACCTTGTCCACGATGCCGGCGGCCAATGCCGCCCAGTTGACCAGGGCGCCGCCTTCGATGAGCAGGGAAGTGATCTCCATCGCGCCGAGAGCCTTGACGATGCGCGCCAGGTCGGGGCGGCCATCGTCGCCCGGTCCCAGCGCAACCTGTTCGACGCGGATGCCGCGCGCCTCCAGCGCCTTCCGCTTCTTCTCTTCGGCAAAGGAGCAGAAGACCAGGACGTCGTCTTTCACCGTCTTGGCGATGCGCGAGCCCGGGGGCAGCCGCAGCCTGGAATCGACGATGACGCGCAGCAGAGGCCGGCGGCGCGGTTCCCCGGTGCGGTCGGTGAGCAACGGGTCGTCGGCCACGATGGTGCCGACGCCCACCATGATGGCGTCGCTGGCATGACGCAGCAGCTGCACGTGGGCGCGGGCCTGTTCGCTGGTGATCCAGCCTCCGGTCGCGCCACCCGAGCCGAGCGCGGAGGGACTGTCGCTTTCGCCCGGAGGGGGAGCGATCTTGCCGTCCAGGGTCATGCCGGCCTTAAGGGTGACCAGTGGCAGCCTGGTCTTGATCCACTTGGCAAACCATTCGTTCAGCCGGGTGGCCTGGGGTTCGAGAATGCCTTGGGTGACCTTGATGCCGGCGGCCCGAAGGCGAGCGAAGCCCTTGCCTGCGACTCGCGGGTTGGGATCGTGGGTGGCGGCGACCACGCGCGCGATGCCGGCGGCGATGACGGCGTCCACGCAGGGACCGGTGCGGCCCTGGTGCGAACAGGGCTCCAAAGTCAGATAAAGAGTCCCGCCTTTGGCTTTCGCTCCGGCCTCTTCAAGGGCGAGGACCTCAGCATGCTTGACGCCGTTGTAGGTGTGGCTGCCGCGACCGACGATCTTGTCGGCGGAGTCCACGACGACGGCGCCGACGGCGGGGTTGGGCGAAGTGAGCCCGATGCCCCGGTAGGCGAGGTCGAGCGCCTGTTGCATGAACGGGATGTCAGCGGGATGAGTTCTCATATCAAGAAGCACTCAGTACTCGGCACTCAGTACCCAGTCCAAATCGAAATCTCGTGAAGTGAGTCGCCTTGTTCCGTTATGCAAATAAGGATTCCACAAAGTCGTGGGCCTTGAACGGCAGCAGGTCGGTGGCTTTCTCCCCGACGCCGACGTAGCGCACCGGCAGGCCGAGCTCACGGGAGATGGCCACCACCACGCCGCCCTTGGCGGTGCCGTCGAGCTTGGTCAGCACGATGCCGGTGACACCCGCCGACTGGGTGAACAGGCGGGCCTGCTGCAGGCCGTTCTGCCCGGTGGTGGCGTCCATCACCAGCAGGGTCTCGTGGGGCGCACTGGGCACCAGCTTCGAAGCCGAGCGGCGCATCTTGTCCAGCTCGGCCATCAAGTTTGACTTGGTATGGAGGCGGCCGGCTGTGTCCACGATCACATAGTCGGCCTTGCGGGACTTGGCGGCCTGCACGGCATCGTAGAGGACGGCGGCGGGATCGCCGCCGGGCTTGGTCTTGATGACCTCGGTCCCGGTGCGCTGTCCCCAGACCTCCAGCTGCTCGATGGCGGCGGCGCGGAAGGTGTCGGCGGCGCACAGCAGCACCGACTTGTTCTGGTTCTTCAGCGTCTGCGCCAGCTTGCCGATGGTGGTGGTCTTGCCGGTGCCGTTCACCCCGACCACCAGGATGACCTCGGGAGGTTCCACGGCTTTGGCCGGCTTCTCGGCGGCGGTCAGAATACCGGAGATCTCCTCTTTGAGCAGGCGCTTGAGCTCGTTCACGTCCTTGATCTGCCTGCGGTCGGCCTTATCGCGCAGCTTTTCGAGGATCTCGTGGGTGGTGGCGGCGCCGAGGTCGGCGGCGATGAGGGTGGCTTCGAGGTCGTCGAGGGTGGCGCGGTCGATCTCCTTGCCGATGGAGACGATGTCGTCGATGCGCTCGGCGAGGCTCTCGCGGGTCTTCGTGACCGCCTGCTTCATGCGGTCGAAGAAAGTGGGTTCCTGCTCGATGCTTCCAAAAAGCGTCTGGATAGGCATGAATGCGTCCGGCGTGCCGGAGGAAACAATCAATTATACGGATTCACCGCGGAGAGATTGGGTAATTGGGGAATTGGGTAATTGGGTAATTGAAAACCAAAACCTCAACACAAAGGACACGAAGGAGCACAAAGGCACACGAGGAAACATTGGGTAACTTGCAATCTCAATTACCCGATTACCCAATTTCCCAATTACTCAATCGCCTAGGACTTGGCGACGGAGACCGGCTGGGGAGCGGCACCGCCGGCAGCGGCGCCGGCGGGGACCGCCTCGGGCTGGACGGCGGCAGCGCGGCGGATCTTGAGGTCGCCGCGTTCGAAGACGGCGGTCAAGGCAGACACGACCTTGGGATCGAACTTGGTGTTGGCCAGCGAGTTGATGATGCGCACCACGTATTCGGGGTCCATCGCGGCCTGGTAAGGACGGTTGGTGGTCATGGCATCGAAGGTGTCGGCGACGGTGATGATACGGGCCACCAGCGGGATCTGGTCGCCCTTCAGGCCGTAGGGGTAGCCGCGGCCGTCGAGCGATTCGTGGTGCAGCTCGATGCCGGGGATCATGTCCTTCAGCATGGTGACCGGACGCAGGATGGTAGCGCCCTTGGTGGTGTGGGTCTTCATGATCTCGAATTCGTCAGGAGTGAGGGCGCCCGGCTTCTTGAGGATGCGGTCCTCGATGCCGATCTTCCCCACGTCGTGCAGTTGGGCCGAGATCTGGATCTTCTCCACCTCGTGCGGCTCCAGGCCGAGCTCCTTGGCCAGCAGGACGGAATACTTGGTGACGCGGTCGGAGTGGCCGCGGGTGTAGGGGTCCTTTTCGTCGACCGCGCCCGCGAGCATCTGGATGGAGCCCATGAACAGCTCGCGGTTCTCCTCGGCGGCGCGCTTGAGGTCCTGCACGAAGCGCTCCAGGTCCGAGGACATGGAGTTGAAAGTGTCGGCGAGCTCACCGAACTCGGTGCGGCTCTTGAGCTGCACGCGCTTGCTGAAATCGCCCTTGGCGATGGCCTGGCTGGATTCGGTGAGGATATCGAGCGGGCGAGTGATGGAGCGCGCCGCCAGCACGGAGACGACGATGCTCATCAACACCGCGAAGAAGGCCCAGAGGCGGGCGCTGCGCTCCATCTCGAAGACGCCCTGATAGGCGTCCTTCTGCTTCTTCTGCGCCACCACGGCCCAGCCCAGGGTCTGGACGGGGCTGTAGGTGCCGAGCATGGGGACGCTCTCCTTGCCGTCCTTCACGTCGAATTCGCTGGTCTGCGCGAGCTGCACCTTGACGCCCTGCTCGGCGAAGTTCTTGACGATCTCGAACTTGGTCATGTCCTGGCCGGTGGCGTAGGAGGGGTCGGCGGCGGCGACCAGGCGTCCCTGGTGGTCCACAACGTAAGTGAAGAGCCCGCCCTGGTCGGCTTCGCGCAGGCGCTTGACGATGAACTCCAGGTCGACCACGGCGCCGATCATGCCGATGAAGCGGGTGTCGGCCATCAGGGGCGCGCTGACCAGCACGACGGTGCGGGCGTCCTTGCCGCTGCCCACCGTCAGGGGCTGGCCGGTATAGTCGCGGCCATCGCGGGCGGCGGTGAAGGCGCGCTCGAGGTCGCGCTGTATGAAGACGTCGGGGACCATGCGGCCGGCGGAGATACCCTTGGCACCCTCGTTCAGCAGGGTGGCGTAAGCGATGTCGGTGCTGGAGGAGACGAAGCGCTCCAAGAGGGCCCGCAGTTCCGGGGCCGCGACGTGGTCGCCGGTGATGTTGCCGCCGCTGGCGATCTGCACCGCCGAGGAGAAATTATCGAGCATGGCCCGCCGGGCCTTCTGGCGCAGATCGATCTGGTCGCTCATGGAGCGGGTCACGGTGTTCTGCGACAGCTGCTCGTTGGTCTTCAGCCGCTCGCGGTTGGTGGCGACGACTTTGTCGGCGTAGAAGTACAGCGGGACCACGCTGACAAGGACCAGCACGGCCAGGATCAGGTGAAGGATCGGTATGCGCTTGGGCATCGGTGCCAGTGAATTGCTGCGGATTGTACCGCGAATGGCGGGGCGGCCGGCCAAAATTCTCCGCTGCGGCGGTTACTAAAGTATTGACCGGTCAGGGATGAACTTGGGGAAGAGATGCGGCGCGGAGGAGAGGGGCGCAACTCTTTGCCGGGTCGGAAGACCATTATGGGAATGAAAAACAGAGTCTTCAACACGAAGGACACTGAGGCCGGCACGAAGGACACGAAGAGGGAACTAGGCGGAGGTGAGGAAATTGAGCTCGGCGGTGGCGGGGCGGGTCATCAGTTCGCGGATGGCGTCGCGGGCGGGTTTGCCCTGATGCAGGATGGCATGCATCTGCTGGCTGATGGGCATTTCGACGTTCATGCGTGCGGCGAGGCCGACGGCGGCGTTGGTGGTCAGGACGCCCTCGGCAACCATTCCATGCATGCCGGCGATGATGTCGTCGAGCTTGCGGCCCTTGCCCAGTTCCACGCCGACGGTGCGATTGCGGGAGAGGCCGCCGGTGCAGGTGAGGACCAGGTCGCCCATGCCGGCCAGTCCGGCCATGGTCAGGGGCTTGCCGCCGCAGGCCACGGCGAGGCGGGTGATCTCGGCCAGGCCGCGGGTGATGAGGGCGGCGATGGTGTTGTGGCCGAGGCCCATGCCGTCGCAGACCCCGGCGGCGATGGCGATGACGTTCTTGAGCGCGCCGCCCATCTCGACCCCAACGACATCATCGTTGGTATAGACCCGGAAGGTGGGATCGCTGAACTCCTTCTGCACCAGGCAGCCGAGTTCGGCATCGGTGGAAGCGATGGCGATGGCGGTGGGATCGCCCTTGGCGACTTCTTTGGCAAACGACGGACCGCTCATCGCGCCCAGGCGCGGGTGGAACTTATCGGCCAGCACCGCGCCGATCACC
>DATKKJ010000019.1 GCA_035543055.1 Terriglobales bacterium
GCCGACGGCAACCACGGCATGGATGGGAGTCCGCGCCGAGAAATCGAGGACCTGGCGCGCGGCTCCTTCCGCATCTTCGAAATGCAGGGGCAGCGCCTGGTCGCGCCAGGGATCTTCGAGCACGTGGCAGCGGTCGGTGCCAAAGGAGACGTCAAGGCCGATTTCATCGGCGGCATCGGCGAAAGCGCGGGTCTGGTAGCCCAGCTTGGAGCAGAGCAACAGCAGGCGCGGCTTGGGGACGACGGTCATGGAACAGTCGTCGGTGGTTGGTCGTCGGTCGCCGGCCAAACGGATTACACTGAATCGGCGCCTTTCTCATCGTAATACATGGGAGGGGGCGCACCGGCGACATGCGCATCGTCCTCATCTCGACCTATGAACTGGGGCGGCAGCCGTTCGGGCTGGCGTCGCCGGCGGCCTGGCTGCGCCGGGAAGGGTTCGAAGTCGCACAGACCGACCTGGCGCGGCAATCGCTGGACGAGGGAGCGGCGCGCGCCGCCGATCTGATCGCGCTTTACCTGCCGATGCATACCGCGACGCGGATCGCGGTGGCGGCGCTTCCGAAGCTTCGGGTCTTGAACCCCGCGGCGCATATCTGCGCGTACGGGCTTTACGCGCCGATGAATACGGAACTCCTGCGCGGGCTCGGGGTGAAGACCATCCTGGGGGGAGAGTTCGAAGAAGGTCTTCTTCGCCTGGCACAGCGCATCGCCCAGGGCGACCGCGAGCCGCAGCGCGAGCCGGAAGTCTCGTTGGACCGGCTACGGTTCCTGACCCCCGACCGGCGCGGATTGCCGCCGCTGGAGAAGTACGCGCACCTTACCTTGCCCGATGGCTCGACGCGCGTGGTCGGCTACACCGAGGCCACGCGCGGCTGCAAGCACCTGTGCCGGCATTGCCCCATCGTGCCGGTCTATAAGGGGGCGTTTCGCGTGGTGCCGCGCGAGGTGGTGCTGGCGGACATCCGGCAGCAGGTCGCCGCGGGAGCGCAGCACATCACCTTCGGAGATCCCGACTTCTTCAACGGCCCGGCGCATGGGCTGGAGATCGTGCGCGTGTTGCATAGCCAGTTCCCGCAGGTCAGCTACGACGTCACCATCAAGATCGAGCACCTGCTGCAGCATGCGCCACATTTGCCCGAGCTGCGCGACAGCGGCTGCGCGTTCGTGACTTCGGCGGTCGAGTCGGTGGACGACCGCGTGCTGGCGCTGCTCGACAAGGGTCACACGCGCGCCGACTTTGTGCGCGTGGCGCAGCTCTTCGGCGACCTGGGGATGTTCCTGGTGCCGACCTTCGTGCCGTTCACCCCATGGACGTCGCTGGGCGGATACGAAGACCTGCTGCTGACGCTGGCGGGGCTGGGGCTGATCGAGCAGGTGCCGCCCATCCAGTTGGCCATCCGGCTGCTGATCCCGGCGGGCTCGCGACTGCTGGAGTTGAAGGAGACGCAGCAGGTCGTCGGCGAATTCGATAAGGAGGCGTTGAGCTACCGGTGGGCGAATCCCGACCCGCGTGTGGATGACTTGCAGCGGCAGGTCGAGGCGGCGGTGCAGGATGCGTCGAAACGCAAGATCAGCCGCACGGCGACTTTCGAGATCGTCTGGAAGCGGCTGCAGAAGGTAAAGAAGGAAGAGCGGCCACTGCCCATCCCGCCGGTGCCGCCGGCGCAGAACCGCGCCACCATTCCCTACCTGACCGAGCCCTGGTACTGTTGAGCCGAGCCCACCAGCGGCCAGTTGGCCGCTTTCTGACGCCGTCTTTGCGGGGCGTCTGAGCCCCGCAGGCGTCATCCTGAGCGAAGCGAAGGATCTAAAAATGCGCAAGCGGATCGTCTGCATCACCCGCCGGGACCGCGCCGAGGACCCGCACCGCCACATCTCGCACGTCGGCATCGGGGACGATGACGGCTGGAAGGAAGTGCTGATGGTGGAGGAGGTCGTCGCGCACCTGCGACGCGCGAACGGCGACCGCTTCTACGTGCGCGGGCGAGACGGATGGGAGGCCGAGGTAAAGCTGGGGAAGTGCCCATTCTGTCCCGATCCGCATGAGGCGCTGTGCTCGGTGGCCGACCTGAGCGCGAAAGACAAGTTGCTGACACTGGCGGCGTGCGGCGACATGTGAGCTTAGGAGTTCCTTCCTGTCCAGTACTCGCCCGAGATAACGCGACGGACGAATTGTTCAAACGATGGTGCGATTTCGGCTACCACGCGGATCCGATCACGCGTAAGGACATCCTCGTGATCGAGTTGGACAACAGGCGCATCGCCTTGCTTGCCGCGTTTGGTATCGAAGCACACGGGATCGTAGCCACCACCTGATTGCTGTCCAAATTGGAGGAATCCGTGCCGGTGCAGGAGAGGATACATTCCTTCATCTGCGACGATGCAGCGGGACAGTTCGTGGAAGACGTCTGTTCCGGTATTGGCGAAGAACATTATTGGCCCTGCTTCGAACTCTGCGAATCTGTAATGCACGATTAGAGACCGGTACAGCATCGGGAACGAGTGAGGGAGCAAGTCCTCGAGCGCCGCTACCCAAGGGTTCGATTCTGCCGGACGGATCTCCCACTCAAACATATCGCTAATGTCCGAAAGCTCCTTGGTGCGAAGCTCCTGCGGGACATCGTCGTCAAATAGCGGTTCGAGACCATTGCTGTTCAGCGCTGCGACGAACTCCTCAATCAACTCGTTCGGAGTTTCTCGCATGGCTACTCCGCGCTGGTGCTGGGCGCGCTGGAGACCGGGCCGATGACCTGCCAGACGGTGTCGAGCACGGAACCATCCACCCACTTGACGACCGCGACCGGGCGGTCGCCCAGCTTCGGCTTCTGCGGCTTGCCGCCGCAGATCTTCTCGACTTCCTTCTGAATGTCCTGGATGGGGCGAATGGGAAGCCTGGAGCCTCTGGTCGCGTCGATCAGGTCCTGGCGCCGTGGGTTGATGGCGATGCCACGTTCGGTCACGACCACATCGATCAGTTCGCCGGGGCCGGTGAGGGTCGTGACCTTGTCCACGATGACCGGGATGCGGTCGCGGAACGAGGGCACCGCCAGGATGGTGCAGCCGGAGAACAGGCAGTTCTGCCAGCCGCCGATGCCGTGCAGCAGGCGGCCGTCGGAGTGAGTGACCACGTTGCCGTTGAAGTGGACGTCCACCTCGGTGGCGCCCAGTACCACCGCGTCGACGAACTGGCCGTAGAAGCCCTTGCCGTGGAAGTTGTAGCTGGTGAAGGGTGAGGTGGGGATATGGCGTGGGTCGCTGGCGATGGATCGCACGCCGGCGAGGTCGAAGGTCTGGCCGTCGAGGATGTAATCGGTGAGGCCGTCCTTGAGGAGATCGACCAGAAACTGGGTGGAGCCACCGCGGACGAAGCGGGCACGCACGCCGGCTTCTTTCATCATGTCGCGCAGGTACTGGACGAAAGCCAGCGCGATGCCGCCGGCGCCCGCCTGGAAGGAGAAGCCGTCGCGCATGATGCCGGCGGCGCGCAGGAACTCGGCCACCAGGCGCGCGATACGCAGGCGGTCGGGGCTGCGCGTGATCTGGGTGGTGCCGGAGACGATCTTCGATGGGTCGCCGATGGAATCGACTTCGACTACATAGTCCACGTGATTGCCTTGGATCTGCGCCGGCACGCAGGGGAAGGGAACCAGGTTGTCGGTGACGACGATGACCTTGTCGGCGTACATCGAGTCGGCAAGGGCGAAGCCGAGGGAGCCGCAGGCGGACTTGCCGAAGGCGCCGTTGGCGTTGCCGAAGGCATCGGCGGCGGGGGCGGCGATGACCGCGATGTCGATGTGCACTTCGCCGTCCTGGATGGCCTGCCAGCGCCCGCCGTGGGAGCGCAGCACGCCCATGCCGCGCATGCGTCCCTGGGTACAGTAATCGCCCAGCGGGCCGTTCATGCTGCCCTCGATGTGATGGACGACGCCGCGTTCCATCAGCTCGATGACCGAAGCCTGCGAAGGGAACGAGGCCGAGGGGAACCACATCAGGTCGCGGACGCCCATGCGAGCGGCGGTCTCCAGTATTTGCACCGCGATCACGTCGCCGTTGCGCAGGTGGTGATGATTGGAGATCACCATGCCGTCGCGCA
>DATKKJ010000020.1 GCA_035543055.1 Terriglobales bacterium
GGAGAGGCGACCAAGCTGACCAACGGGCAGGCGGGGGAGGACCGTCCGCGCTTCTCGCCCGACGGCAAGCGGCTGGCGTACGTCTCGGCGGCGGATGGCAGCTCGCAGGTGTGGACGGTCGGCTTCGATGCGGCCACCGGCAAGCTGGCCGGCGATGCCAAGCGGATCACCAGCATCTCCACCGAGGCCGAGGGCGAGCTTTGGTCGCCGGACGGCAGCAGCCTCCTGTTCGTCTCGCAGGTCTATCCCGACTGCAAGGATGATGCGTGCAACAAGGCGCGTGACGAAGAAAAGTCGAAGTCGAAGGTCAAGGCCTCCATCTTCACCCGACTGTTCTACCGGCACTGGAGCACCTACTACGTGGGCAAGCGGTCGCACCTGTTCATCGTCCCGGCGGAGGGCGGAGAGGCGCGCGACTTGACGCCCGGCGACCACGACGTGCCGCCGTTCTCCCTGGGCGGGCAGGACATGTACGCCTTCTCGCCGGACGGCAAGGAGGTCGCTTACACCAGCAACATCGACGAGGTGGAGGCGACCAGCACCAACAACGAGATCTTCATCATGCCCGCGGCCGGAGGCACGCCGAAGAAGATCAGCGTCTCGAAGGGCAGCGATTCGACACCGCTGTATTCGCCCGACGGGAAGTACATCGCGTGGCGGATGCAGGTGAGGCCGGGATACGAAAGCGACAAGTTCCGGCTGGTGGTGTACGAGCGGGCGACGGGGAAGATCACGAACCTGACGGAGCGGTTCGACCGTTGGGTGGATTCGATCGCCTGGTCGCCGGATTCCAAGGTCCTCTACTTCACCGCCGAGCACAAGGCGCACTCCCTGATCTACGGGGTGAAGACGTCGCCCGACCGCGGCGGGGTCTATCGCATCCATGCGCTGGTCGGAGGCACGAACGGCGACCCGGCGGTGACGCCGGACGGGAAGAAGCTGGTGTTCGCGCGCGTGTCGGTCAGCGCGCCCAATGAGATCTACGCGAGCGATGCGGCGTTCAAAGGCTGTCCAGCGCAAAGCGGCGACGTGGACAAGGGCAAGGAGCGTTGCACGCTGCACGAAGCCACGCCGATCACTCATATGAATGACGCGGTGCTGGCGCAGGTCCAGATGCAGCCGCTGGAGCCGTTCTGGTTCACCGGCTCGCAGCAGGCGAAGGTGCAGGGGTTCCTTGTGAAGCCGCCGGATTTCGATCCGAAGAAGAAGTATCCGGTGAAGTTCCTGATCCACGGGGGACCGCAGGGAGCGTGGGGCGACCAGTGGTCGTATCGCTGGAACGCGGAGCTGTTCGCGGCCGGCGGCTATGTGGTGATCATGATCAACCCGCGGGGCTCGACCGGGTACGGGCAGAAGTTCATCGACGACATCAACGGCGACTGGGGCGGACGGGCGTATCTCGACCTGATGATGGGGCTGGACTACGCCGAGCGGAAGTATCCGTTCATCGACAAGACGCGGGAATGCGCGCTGGGCGCCAGCTACGGCGGGTACATGGTGAACTGGCTGGAAGGACACACCACGCGCTTCAAGTGCCTGGTATCGCACGACGGGATGTTCAACGCGGAATCGGCCTACGGTGCGACCGAAGAGCTGTGGTTCAACGAATGGGAGTTCCGGGGCACGCCGTGGACCAACCGGGCGATGTATCAGAAATGGTCGCCGCACATGTACGCCGCCTCGTTCAAGACGCCCATCCTGGTGGTGCACGGGCAGAAAGATTACCGGCTGGACGTCAGCGAAGGGTTCCAGATGTTCACTACGGTGCAGCGGCTGAAGATCCCGTCGAAGATGCTGTATTTCCCCGATGAGGGACATTGGGTGCTGAAGCCGCAGAACTCGCAGCTCTGGTACAAGACCGTCAATGGTTGGGTCGACCAATGGACGAGAGTGCAGAGCGCAGAGTCCAAAGGGCAGAGATAGCGCATAGTACATAGCACATAGCGCATAGGGCTTCGACTCCGCTCAGGATGACAGGGGTGGAGGGCCGGGGTGGTCCTCCAGATGGCCAGCGGCGGAGAGATACGCGCCGGCCAGCAGCAGCAGGCCGGAGAGGAAGGCCCACATGATCAAGGTCACGGAGACGGAGAAGGGTCCGTACACCTCGGGGAAGTTCAGCCAGGGCAGGAGCAGGATGTAAAGGTACTTGGCCGTCTCCCACAGCAGGCCGACGTAGACGGCGGCGGAGAGGGCGGCGCCGGCCGGCACCTTGCCGTTGGGCAGCAGCCAATAGATCAGGAAGAAGATGGCGATGGTGGCGATCAAGGCGAACACCTTGGCGAAGATCAGGGTGACGGCGTCCGGGGTGAAGGCATAACGCCCCGCCAGCAACTGGATGAGCCCCCGATTTCCCGCGGTCAGGGCCACCGAGAGCAGAGCGAGCACGCCCGACGCCATCGCCAGTCCCAGCGAGACCAGCAGGTTCTTCCAGTAGGGCCGGTTCCTGGGGAATCCCCACACCTGGTTCAGCGCGACCTCCAGCGGCAGGAACACTCCGGTGGAGGTGATGAGCAGGATGAAGAGCGAGATCCAGGCGGCGCGGTTGTGGGAATACGCGATGGCCTTGATGTTGCGAATGACGAAATCCTGGCTGGTGGGCAGGTAATCGCGCAGAAGCTGCTCCACCACCTGGCGCATGGTGGCCGAGCGGAAGGCTTTGCGGATCAGCACCAGCAGCAGCACCATGAAGGGGAAAAAGGAGAGGACGGCGTTGGCGGCGACGGAGAAGGCGTAGGTGTGGACTTCGGTGCGGAACAGGTAGCGGGCCAGGGGCATGGTGCGGCGTCCCATGACCCGCACGATGGAACTCTTGTGGGCCTTCGGCGGAGGCGGAGCCGGGGGCGCTGAGGGTTCGCTGGCCATTGACCAGAATCGTAACATCCGGGACGTGAAGGCCGTGGTTACCCTTGCTACTTGCCAAGAAGCTAAGTTCCTGAATATGATGCCAGCGTTCCCGCGAGGGAGCCACCTGGCCAGGAACATGGCCGGCGGATTTGGGTTGGTGTTTTTGTACGCAGTCGAACTTCCAGCGAAAGATCGGGTCGCCGGGGCGGTTGTTGAAAAGCCCGCACGGCGGCCTTTTCCATTCCCGGGAGCTCGAGGGGTCCAAAGCAGCAACCTCTTCCCGAGCCGGCGCTCGTAAGACGCAGGTAAGGGTTCAATCACGAAGCTGAGGCGAAAGGAGTATTGTTCTGTGAGAGAGAAGGGAACAGTAAAGTGGTTCAACGGCGCCAAGGGCTACGGGTTCATCCAGCGCTCCACGGGGGAAGACGTGTTCGTGCACTTTTCCGCCATCCAGGAGCAGGGATACCGCACGCTGAACGAAGGTGAGACCGTGGAGTTCGACCTGCTCAAAGGCCCCAAGGGCTATCAGGCGGCCAATGTGACCCGCGGATAGTCCGCCCAATCCGCAAGGAAACCCTTCCCGGAGGAAGGGTTCTTTTATTGCGCGGAAGATCCTTTCTGCTGCGCCAGATAACCGTTGATGCGCTGGTCCCACCAGGCGCTCGCCTGGGGATCGGGCTTTCCCAGGCGCTGCACGTGGGCGTCGGCGTCGGCACTCAACGCGGTCCGGTCGTAACGGACCGCCACCCGCGTCTGCTCCCCGGCGGGTGTGAGCCTGATGGTGATGACCGTGACCATGGCATCGGGAATCACATACACGTATTGCACCCGTCCGTTCTTGAGATCGAATTCGGTGTTCACCCAGAGCGAGCTGAGGTGATCGTGGGAAACCGCGAACACCATGCCTTCGGTGTCGGCTGCGGGCGCCGGATGGATGAACTCCGGCTCCCAGTCGGGGGACCAGGCGCGCTCCTTGTCGGCTCCAAACAGGGGCGCCACGTGTTCCAGCGGGCCGTTGGCGGTGAAGGAGAGCTCCTTCACGCTGTGGGCACGGCCGGCCGGCGACCCCTGAGAGCCGTGCAAGGCATGGGCGGCGGCGCGCAGATGCGTGGAGACGCCCGGAAACATGACCAGCACTGCGCCACCGCAAACCACGCCGAAGAGGAACAGCAGGAGCCTCTTCATTACGCCTTCTCCTTGAGCCGGTGGCTGTCGCTGGCCCGCAGCGTGAGGCCGTAGATCTTCTTCAAGTCGCTGATCTGGGCAAGGGACTCCTTCCCGAAGGGCGCCTTTCCCTCGAAAGCGTGGAGCACGATGCCCTCCAGCAGGTCTCCCAGCGTCAGGTCCTTTAGTTCGGCAAATGCCTTGAGGACCTTCAGTAGGCGTTTCTCGATGCGGACCCCAGTCTGGACCCGTTCGACCTCAATCATGGTACATATGTACCATGGTAACTAACGAAAAGCAAGCACCCGTGCGTGCGAGTGGCTACTGGACTTCCAGCGAGACCAGGTCGCCGTCGGCCTTGCCGCCGGGCTTGTAGTTGATGAGCACCTTGCGGTCCTTCCAGGAGCAGGAGAACGCGTCGGCGCCGATGAGGATGAGCTTCCTGGTGTCGGCGGTGAGCATGCGCAGGGTCTTGCCGGCGGAGGTGACGGTGAGGGTGGCGGCGGGCGGGGTGGCGCAGTCCACGGCCACCACCTGGCCGTGCAGGTACTTGACCGGGCGGGTATCGGGAGCGGTCGCGGCCGGCTTCTCCGGCTCGCGCTCGACCTCCTCCTGGCTGCGATGCCACTGGGGAGCGTCGTAAGTCTCGGGGACCTTGTGGCGGTCGGCGGTGGCGGCTTCGGTGACCGACCGTTCGGCGCGGGCCAACCCCTGCTGCGCCGGGCGCGAGATGTTCTCGTCGGGGCTGTTGCTCAGTCTTTCGAAGACCGGCCTGGCCTCCGCGGCCTGGCCGGCCAGCTGGTAGGCGCGCCCCAGGTTCAGGGCGTACATCTCGTTGCGCGGATTCAGCTCGGCGGCCTTCTTGCAGTTGGCCACGGCGCTGGCGTAGTCGCCCTCAGCCATGTTGGCGAAGCCCAGGACGCTGTAGGCGTCGGCGAAGCTGGGATCGAGGGCGATGGCCTTATGCAGGTCGGCTTTCATCTCGGCGATGCTCCCGTCCTGTGACCTGCCGGTGCTCATGGAACGGCGGGCCATGACCAGCGCCGAGAAGTAATAGACCCGAGGATCGGTCGTGGAGAGCCGGGCCGCCTGATGAAAGTGGTCGAGGGCCCTCTCGAAGTCGCCCTCAACAAGGTAGGCGTAGCCCAGGCCGCGGTGCGCGCCGGAGGAGTTGGGCCTCTCGGCCAGGATCTGTTCGTACTCCTTGGCGGCTTCGGCGCGGTGGTCGGGGGAATGGAAGCGCACATCGGCCAAGGTCACGCGCAGGTCCACGGGATCGAGAGGGGTGACGGCGAAGCTGTTCGGGTCGAGCTTCTCGGCGACGTGCCCGCGGAGAGCCTTCCCCCGTCCCAGTCTCAGGTAGTCGGCAAGCTCGTCGTCGAGTTGCCTGGCGCTCTTTCCGAAGGCGCGCTGGATGGCCTGCTCAATCGGCAGGCGCTCTTCATTCACCAGCTGAAAGTACTGGAGCGCCTCCTTGATGCGATTGCCATCGAAAAGCAGGTGCACCAGCAGCCAGGACTGGGAATAGAAGAGATGCCGCGGGTCCCCGCTCTTGGAGTAGGTCTCGGACTGGTGGGGGACGGTGAAGAGCGTGCTGACCGGCATCAGGCGCGAGCGCTGCAACAGCTCCCAGGCGCCCTTGGGCGGGTCGCCGATGCGGTAGGAGTCGCCGTCGATCTGCATGGCGGCGAAATACTGCGCGAAGCCTTCGTCGAACCACGGCGCCATGCGGGGAAAGGTGCCGTTCAGCAGCTGGTGGGCATACTCGTGGAACACCGCTTCCCATTTGTTGACCGCGTCCATGTCGAGCAGGATGTAGCTGCGGTCCTCACCCGACTGGAAGAACCCGCTGAGTTCCACGGGCTTGCCCTGGAAGACGGGCACGAAGGGGCGCATCTCCTTGCCGTTGCGGAAGGCGACGATCTGCAGCGGCACGGGCAGGTTGATCTTGCTGCGGCGGAAGACCTGGCCGAAAACGGTGCGCATCTGCTCGAAGCGCAGAGCGATGTCGCGTCCTTGCTTGGGGCCGGCGTCGGTGACGACGCTGAAATGCGGCGACTTGACCTCGACCCAGGGCTCGGCCGCGGCTGCCGGGATGGACCAGGCAAAGAAGAGCAATGCTGACAGGATGAACTTCGGCATGGCGGCCCTCCGAGGAGAGCTATCGCACGAGCCATCTTACAACGGGCGGGTGGAACGAGACCGACCCCCGGGACTTACTCGGCGGGAGGCAATGTCTTCTCGGCCCGGCGGATGAGGTCGAGCTGGGACGGCTTAAGGGTGAGGAACTCGAAGCCGTGGTGGAAGCCGTGTCGGTAACGCACCACGGCCCGCATGCGCAGCGGCTCCTGGGCGCCGGGGAGCGTGAAATCGAGGGTGACGGTATCGCCTACCGGGAGCTCGCCGGCGAGCACGGCGCCGAGTCCGCCTTCGCCCAGATGGCGGCAGCGGCCGCTGAAGCTCTCCTCAGCGTCGAGTTCGCGGATGATGTGCACCCGGATGTCGAGCTTGTAGCGGTTGAAGCGCCGGTGGCGTCTCCAGTCCGTGTGGGTCGTCGCGCTGTCGGTCACCGTGGCCTTGCCCAGATTGGAGAGGATGAATACCCCCACAGTGTACCGTCTCTTCGAGGCGGCGGAGCGCCCAGCGGGCGTGACCGGCAAGGTTCGGGTCAGGATCGTTCACCAGCGGTTGCAGAACGGGAACAAATCTCACCTGGCCGCTATTGCCCATGGCGACCACGGCGTTGCGGCGCAGGCCGGCACGCTGGGCGCGCTTGATGGGCGAGCCGCGGAAGCGCCGCCAAAACTCCTCTTCATTCATCTGCGCCAGCCACTCGAGGGCGGGATTCACCAGGTCAGGCTGCGGCTGGAATTCCGCCAGGGTGGTGACCGGCGCCCTGCGGTTCCAGGGGCAGACCTCCTGGCAGATGTCGCAGCCGAAGACGTGGCGCCCCATACCTTCGCGGAGTTCTGCGGGGATCTCGCCGCGCTTCTCGATGGTGAGATACGAGATGCAGCGGGTGGCATCGAGTTCGTAAGGACCGAGGAAGGCGCCGGTGGGACAGGCATCGAGGCAGCGGGTGCAGGAGCCGCAGCGGTCCGCCGCCGGCAGGTCGGGTTCGAGCTCCAGCGAGGTCAGGACCACGCCCAGGAAGAGCCAGGACCCGAGCTGCTGGTGGATGATGCAGGTGTTCTTGCCGATCCAGCCCACGCCCGCGTACTTGGCAAAGACGCGCTCGACCAGGGGACCGGTGTCCACGTAGCAGCGGGTCTGGAGAGACGCCCTGACGGGCGTCTCTACCGTAACAAGTTCCTGCAGCCGACTCTCGACTTGGCGCAGGCGCGAGAGGACGACGTCGTGGTAGTCGGCGGGCCTGTCGGCGCCGCCCCAGGCGTAGCGCGAGATCCAGCCGCGGCCATCTCCGGCCGGCGCCGACGACTGCGGCGCGGCGGTGTTGTAGTTCAGCGCGCAGACGATGACCGAGCGCGCCCACGGGGCCACGTGCTGGAGCGCGGCGCGCTTCAGGCGTCCCTGGGTGTCGCGGGATTCCAGGTAGCGCATCTCGCCCGCACGGCCGCTTTCGATCCATCCCGGAAAGTAATCGAGCTCGCGGCTGGCCGACACGGGCGCGATGCCGCAGAGCTCGAAACCGGCCTGGCGGGCGGCGCGCTTGATCTGCTCGGCGATGTCGGGAGAGAGAGGCACGGGCCTATTGTCCCATGATGAGGGGTGGCGATAGGGGCCCTTCGACTCAGGATGACAGGGGCGAAAACCAGGGGAGAGATGGAAGGCGAGTGCCGGCTAGATGCCCAGTTTCTTGACTTCCTCGTTGTAGTACTTGCGGTAGAGGATGTCCCACTCCTGGGTGCCTTCCAGGATGGTGCGGCGCTGGTTGTCGATCTTCTGGCGGGCGGCCTGGTCGATGCGCATCTCTTCTTTCAGCAGCTCTTCCAGGATGCGGCGCAGCTCCAGGCGGATGGTGTTGCGGTCCTCGATGAACTCCACCTTCTCCATCTGCACCAGGGCCTCGGTGGCGACCTTGGCCAGGACGTTCATCTTGTCGCGGCTGATGCGGATGCCGGTGTTCTCGATCCTGGGAGTCTCGATCCTCACAACACCGCCCGGTACTTGCGCACCAGCTCGTTCTTCACCTTCTTGAACATCTCCTGGTAGCTGGCGCCGGTCTTGCGCATCTCCTCCTGGTACTCCTCGAGGATCTTGCGCACGTCGTCGTTGATACGGTCCTCCAGCGAAAGCTCGTCGAGCAGGGCGGCATGGAGCTTGTCCGTGACCGCCTGCTTGTCGGCGGTCTCGATGAACTCGCCGGCGATGAGCTTGTCGGTGATCTGCCGGGCCAGGTAGCCCACGTATTCCTTGGAGAAGATCATCTGGTACGGTGAGAATGCGCTCTCGAACTGAAAATTCTAGCACACCAAAGCAGGGGGCAGGCCGCAGGAAGCAGGGTGCAGGGGTTCACGTCCTGCCACCGGCGTCCTGCCACCTGCTTCCTTCTTCCGCGGCCGCGTGTTACGCTCAGGCCTCAAAAGCCGCGCACGGAGGATGCATGGAAGCTCTGGGACTGGTAGAGACCAAGGGCCTGGTGGGCTCGATCGAGGCCGCCGACGCCATGGTGAAAGCTGCCAACGTCACCCTGGTGCACAAGGAATACATCGGAGCGGGATACGTCACGGTGATGTGCCGGGGCGACGTGGCTTCGGTGAAAGCCGCCACCGATGCCGGGGCCGCCGCCGCCCGGCGGGTCGGGGAGCTGGTCAGCGTGCACGTGATCCCGCGGCCGCACGGCGACCTGGATGCGGCCATGCCCATGCTCACGGGGAAAGCGGGACCTGCAAAAAAAGGTTCGCTCGGCTGACCAACAAGAATCGGGTAAGTGTGTAATTTGGTAATCGGGTGATTGAAACACCTGCAATTACCCAATTACCCGATTTCCCAATTACCCAATCCGCCATGACTTCCTCTTCTCATCCCGCTGCTGACAAGGACGCGCGCTCGATGGCCGAGGCGCGGGAGCTGGTGGACCGCGCCTACGCCGCCTACCAGCAGTTCCAGCACTTCAGCCAGGAGCAGGTGGACCGCATCATCGGCGCCATGGCCGCGGCCGCCACCGCCAACGCCGAGAAGCTCGCCAGGATGGCGGTGGAGGAGACCACCTACGGCGTGGTCGCCGACAAAGTCCAGAAGAACCTCTTCTCCTCCCAGCGGGTGTACGAGGCGGTCCAGAAGATGAAGACGGTGGGGATCGTGCGCGAAGACCGCGAGCAGGGGGTGATCGAGGTGGCGGCGCCGGTGGGCGTGGTGGCGGCCATCCTGCCCTCCACCAATCCCACCTCGACCGCCATCTACAAGATCCTGATCGCGCTGAAGGGCCGTAACGCCATCGTGCTCAGCCCGCACCCTACGGCCTTCAAGTGCACCTGCGAGACCACCAACATCATGCGCGACGCGGCCATCGCCGCGGGCGCGCCGCCCGACGTCATCTGCTGCTTCACCACCCCGACGCTGGCCGGCACCCAGGAGCTGATGAAGCACAAGCGCACCGCCGTGATCCTCTCCACCGGCGGCATGAGCATCGTGCGCGCCGCCTACAGCTCGGGCAAGCCGGCGTATGGCGTCGGCCCGGGCAACGTGCCCGCGTTCATCGACCGCAGCGCCGACCTGCCCAAGGCGGTCGCCGACGTGGTCTTCGGCAAGACCTTCGACAACGGCACCATCTGCTCGTCGGAGCAGGCCATCGTGGCGGAAGAGACGCTGCGCGAAGCGGTCACCGCCGAACTGAAGAAGAACGGCGCGTACTTCCTCAAGCGCGACGAGATCGACCGCCTGGGCAAGCAGATGGTCAACCTCGAGGCCCACACCATCAATCCCAAGTTCGTGGGCAAGTCGGCGCGCAAGGTGGCGGAGCTGGCCGGCATGCAGGTCCCGGAAGGGACGCGGGTGCTGATCGCGGAGCTGAATGGCGTGGGGCGCGAGTACCCGCTGTCGGCGGAGAAACTGTCGCCGGTGTTGGCGCTGTACTTCGCGCGCGACCGGGCCGCGGCCTTCGAGCTGTGCTATTCGCTGCTGCGCTTCGGCGGGTTGGGGCACACCTGCGCCATCCACGCCCGGGACGAGGAGGTCATCCGGCAGTACGGGCTGCGCATGCCGGCCGGGCGGATCGTGGTGAATTCGCCGGCGCCGCAAGGTTCCATCGGGGCCTCCACCAACCTGTTCCCGGCGATGACCCTGGGCTGCGGCGCGCCCGGCGGCAACATCACCTCCGACAACATCTCGCCCATGCACCTGATCAACCTGCGGCGCGTGGCGTATGAGGCGAGGCCGGTGACCCCGGCCGCGGTGATGGAAACACGCGGTGCGGCCGCGGTTGGTCAGTTGCACGAATCACGTGGCGCGGCCGCCCCCGGCCGCGAGACGCCGGGCGGGGACGCCACGCCTACGCAAGCATCAGCCGAGTGCGCCTGCAAGCACGAACCGGCCCTCGCCGCGCCCACCCAAGTGGAGATGGAAGATCTGGGTGCGCCGGAGCGCATCGCCGTAGCCCGCGCCATCGAGCGCTTTCTGGCGCGCAAGGTGGCGGAGAAGCCGGCAGCGGCAGCCCCGGCGCCTGTTGCCGCACCCCCGA
Source organism: Terriglobales bacterium (assembly GCA_035543055.1). Taxonomy (NCBI): domain Bacteria; kingdom Pseudomonadati; phylum Acidobacteriota; class Terriglobia; order Terriglobales; species Terriglobales bacterium. The sequence continues at coordinate 10,649 of DATKKJ010000020.1, forward strand.
GGCCTGAGGCGCCCGCCCTCAAGCCGCGCCCGGTGGAGTTCGTCAGCGAGGCCGAGGTGAGGGCGGCGGTGAAGCGCAAGGAGAAGATCCTGGTCGGGCGCAAGACCATCATCACTCCTGCCGCCCGCGATCTGGCTGCCCAGCACGACGTTTTCGTCAAAGCTGATTAGGCGTCTGCTCATGTTGGCGTCATCCTGAGGGGCTTCAGCCCCGAAGGATCTCGCGTGCGGCCTAAATGACCTGGTGCTGCGCGCGAGCTGCTTCAGCCCTGAAGGGCCTCAGCATGACGCCGTCATGAAAATTAGCGCTGCAACCGAGCTAAGTGATAGCCTCATCGCGTACAGGTCATGCAAGACGATCTCACAAGCCTGAAAGACGACATGACGGCCTTCATCGTGGGCCACGGCCTGCGCCGCTTCTACGGCTACGTCAGCGAGGACGTCCCCAGCGTCATGTGGGACTCCAGCGACAATCCCGACGCCTGGAAGGACCTGGTGGAGCTGGCCAAGGCCTCGGGTTCGCCCTTCGTCACCATGAGCGACGTCATCCTGGAGAAGGAAGACCTCGACATCCTGGTCGAGCGGCTGAATTCGGCCGCTTATCCCGATGACGAAGACATGGAAGAGGCGCGCTGGCTCAAGAGCTTCGTGGGCAAGACCGGTTTCATCCAGGTGGGCCTGCCCTACCAGGGGCTGATGTTCCTGTTCGAGATCTCGACCGACTGGTACGACCGCTACCAGCGCCTGGTGGACTTGGCGGAAGAGATCGGGGGCTTCGTCATCGACGAGCCCGACACCGACGAAGAGGACTAGCGGTGCGCTGGAACCTGCGCGCAGCCGACCCTGCCATCATCCTGGAGCTTGTTGCCGGCGGCATTCCGCCGCTGATCGCGCGCCTTTTGGCGCAGCGCGGGCTGCGCGATGCCGACCAGGCGCGGCGATTCCTCTCCCCGCAACTCGCGCACCTGCACTCACCCTACCTGATGCGCGGGATGCGCGCCGCCGTGGAGCGCATCCGCCGCGCCCTCGCCGCCAAGGAGACCATCCTGGTCTATGGCGATTACGACGTGGACGGCACCACCGCCATCGTCATCCTGAAGACTGCCATCGAGCGGCTGGGCGGAGTCTGCGACTTTCACGTCCCCCACCGGCTGCGCGACGGCTACGGCATGAAGGACGACGTCATCGAGCGCGCCGCGGCCGCCGGAGTGGGGCTGATCGTTAGCGTGGACACCGGCATCCGCGCCTTTGCCGCCGCCCAGACCGCGCGCCGCTGTGGGGTGGACCTGATCGTCACCGACCATCACCTGCCCGAGAGCGAGGGTGTGCCCGAGGCCCTGGCGGTGCTGAATCCCAACCAGCCCGGCTGCGAGTATCCCTGCAAGGAGCTGTGCGGGGCGGGCGTCGCCTTCAAGGTCGTGCAGGCGTTGCTGGAGGGAACCCCCGACGAGCGGCTGCTGCCCTCGTTCCTGAAGATGGTGGCCATCGCTACCGTGGCCGACGCCGTGCCCCTCACCGGCGAGAACCGCGTCATCGCGAAGTTGGGGCTCGACGGCCTGCGCGACCCGCGTAACGCGGGACTGAAGGCGCTGATCGAAGTGGCGGCGCTCGACGTCTCCAAGCGGGTGCGTGCCGGCGACGTCGCCTTCCGCCTGGCGCCGCGCATCAACGCCGCCGGGAGGATGGACGTGGCCCGCGACGTGATCGAGCTCTTCTGCTGCAACGACAGCGGGCGGACGCGCGAGATCGCGCTCAAGCTCAACCAACTCAATGCCGACCGCCAGCAGGAGGAGAAGCGCATCATCCAGGAGGCCTGCGAGCGCATCGAGGGCGACGCCGCCTTGCGCGAGGCCTACTGCATGGTCGTGGACGGCCCCGGCTGGCACCGCGGGGTGGTGGGCATCGCCGCCACCCGCCTCGTCGAGCGTTACCACCGTCCGACGCTGGTGGTCTCCATCGAAGGCGATGAGGCGCAGGGCTCCGGCCGGTCGATCTCCAGCTTTCACCTGCTGGAGGCGCTGGAATCGTGCCGCCAGGTGTTCACCCGGTTCGGCGGGCATGCCCATGCGGTGGGTTTTGCGCTGCCGGCAGCGCGCGTCCCCGAGCTGCGGGCTGCGCTCGACGCCTTTGCCCGCACGCGGCTGACCGTGGCCGACTTCGAGCCGGGGCTCGAACTCGAAGGCGAACTTTCCCTTGACGACATCACGCCCGAGCTGTACCAGTCGTTGCGCGCGCTGGAGCCTTACGGAGTGGAGAACCCGGAGCCGGTCTTCTGCGCCCGCGGCCTGCGCCTGGTGCAGCCTCCACGCCTGCTCAAAGAGCAGCACGTGAAGCTGCGCTTGATGGTGGACAACGGCAAGCCGGGAAGGGCCGTTGACGCCCTGGGTTGGCGCATGGCCGAGCGCCTGCAACAGGACAACCTGCTGGTCGGCGATTGCGTGGACCTGGCCTTCACGCTGGACATGAACGAACATCCTGACTTCGGCGGGCTGCAGCTGGTGATCGAAGATCTGCAAAGGGCCGGCGTCGCGGCAGCCCTGTCGTAACGTCTGGTTTTCAGGCTTACTTGAGGGTCGGTTGACTTCTTGTCATCCCGAGGGAGTCCCGTGGGGACGACCGAGGGACCTTGCGTCATGTTGGCAGTGACGATGCGGTCCAGCGGAGGGACGCGCAGTCCCGACGCCTGAAGTACCTCAGCGGCTAAAGCCCTTACATTGTGGCTCCTTTATGCAGTGCTGAAGCGCTGCTCCACCCGCCGAACCTGCGTACTCGCGTCCCTCCCTGTAAGATACTTTTGTGCCTCTCGACGTCCAGCGTCTGCGCAAATGGCTCGGCACCGGCATCATCGCCATGGTTGCGCTGGTCGGCGTCTTCATCCTCTACGGGCGCTACCGCATCCATCAGGCCGTCCACGAATTCCCCAAGAAGATGGGAGTGGACGTCAAGCAGAGCACCCAGGGCTTCACCCTGTCCAAGTCCGAGGGCGGGCGCACGCTGTTCAGCATCAGCGCGAAGCAGGCGGTGCAGTACGAGCAGGGAGGCCGCGCCGAACTGCACGACGTGAACATCCTGGTTTACGGGCGCGAGTCCAACCGCTTCGACCAGATCTACGGCGCCGACTTCTCCTACAACCCGCAATCGGGCGATATCCGCGCCCAGGGCGAGGTGCACATCGACCTGCAAGCGGACGCGGGCGGCCCGGTGCGTCCCGACCAGGCCCCGCCCGCCGAGCTGAAGAACCCCATCCATCTGAAGACCCGCGGCGTGGTCTTCAATCAGAAGACGGGGTTTGCCGCCACCACCGAGCTCATCGAGTTCCGCGTACCCCAGGCCTCTGGCGCCGCCAAGGGCGCCACTTACGATTCCAAGAGCAACGTGCTGACCTTGCAGTCGGCGATCCGCCTGAAGACCGCAGGGCCGGAGAGCGCCGACATCACCGCCCAGCACGGGATCATCACCAAGGACCCGCGGCGCGCGGTGCTGGAGGTGGTGCACGTGGAGCGGCAGCGCGGCTCCCTGGATGCCGACCGGCTCACCATCTCTCTGCGGCCGGACAACAGCGTGGAACGCATGGCCGCCCATGGCGATGTCCGCGTGCGCGACGGCCGCTCCGGCAGCCTCCAGGCGCCGGTCGCCGAGGCATTGCTCTCCGGCAATGTGCTGCGCAGCGGGGCACTCTCCGGCGGTGTGGTCTTCGACCAGGGTGGGCCCTCGCCGGCGCACGGCCGGGCGGGACGGATCGCACTCGAGTTCGGCCCGCACAACCAGCTCACCAGGGCCCGGGTCCTGGACGACGTCCGCATCGCCGAGCAGCAGAAGCGCGCGGGGCGCTCGCCGCAGGTGGTGGAGATCGCCGCGCCTGCCATCACCAGCATGCTGGCCGGCGGCAGGCTGGACAAGGCGCAGACCGCAGGCGCATCGCAGATCACCATCCGGCCGCTGGCCCCGCCGGCGGGTCGGCCGACCGATGCCGACGCCACCACCGTCATCACTGCCGGGCAGTTCGACATGGTCTTCGACAACAACCGGATGAAGCAGCTCCACGGGGCGCCCGACGCCCGCATCGTGTCGTCCGTTCCCGGGCAGGCGGACAAGATCAGCACCAGCCGCGACCTGACCGTGGCCTTCGACCCGGCGGGCGGCATCTCCAGCCTGCTGCAGGTCGGCGACGTGCATTACACCGACGGTCCGCGCACCGCCACCGGACAGCGGGCCCGCTATTCGCCGTCCGACGGGACACTGGTGCTGACCGGCGCTCCCCGGGTCAGCGAGGGCGGACTCATCACCACCGCGCAGACCATCCGCTTCGACCGCAACTCCGGCGACGCCACCGCCGAAGGCGAGGTCAAGACCACCTACAACGAGTCGCGGCAACCCGGCTCGGCCGGGCCCCTGTTCACCTCTTCCGATCCCATCCACGTCACCGCCACCAGCATGGCGGCGCGCCGCTCGAGCGCGACCGCGCGCTACAGCGGCGGCGCCCGACTGTGGCAGGGCGCCAACATCGTGCAGGCGCCGGTCATCACCTTCGACCGCGAGCACCACGACGTCACCGCCCAGGGCTCGGTGGGCAAGCCGGTATCCACCGTCTTCGTCGAGGCTGACAGCAGCGGCAAGGTCACCCCAGTCAACGTGACTGGCACGCAGCTCCACTACACCGATGCGCTGCGCCAGGCCCGGTTCGAGGGCGGGGTAGTGCTGAAGGCGGCCGACCTGACCGTCCAGGCCGACCACGCCGACGTTTTCCTGCTGCCCCGGGGACAGAAGGGGGCTGGTTCGGCTTCACAGGTCGAGCGGCTGGTGGCCCAGGGACACGTCGAAATCACCCAACCCGACCGGACCGCCCGGGGCGACACCCTGACCTACCTTCCCGCAGAGGGAAAATTCGTCCTCACCGGCGGTCCCCCTAGCATTTTTGATGCCGAACACGGCGCCATTTCGGGCGATTCGTTGACCTTCTACAACCGCAATGCTAGAGTGGTCGTAGGAAGTTCAGGATCGTCCCGCACGGTCACCCAGACGCGCGTTGGCCACTGATGCAGACCCTGGCGACTGATGAGATTGGTAAGAGTTATCGTGGTCGGAGGGTTGTGAATGGCGTCAGCCTCCATATCACACAAGGCGAGGTTGTAGGTCTCCTGGGCCCCAACGGGGCCGGCAAGACCACCACATTCTACATGATTGTAGGGCTGGCCCCACCCGATACGGGGCGGGTGCTGGCCGACGGGCAGGACATCACGAGCGTCCCTATGTACTTGAGGGCAAGGAACTTCGGCATCAGCTACCTGCCCCAGGAACCATCGGTCTTTCGCAAATTATCGGTCGAAGAGAACATCCTGGCGGTGCTGGAGGCGCAGCCCCTCTCCTGGCATGAGCGTCGGGAACGCATGGAAAAACTCATCGACCAGCTCGGCCTGGGGCATATCCGACGCAACCGGGGATACGCCCTCTCCGGGGGCGAGCGGCGGCGGGTGGAGATTGCCCGTTCCCTCTGCATCCAGCCGGCGTTCATCCTGCTGGACGAGCCGTTCTCGGGCATCGACCCCATCGCCGTGCTCGACCTGCAGAAGATCATTTTCGATCTCAAGGCGAGCGGCATCGGGGTGCTGATCACCGACCATAACGTGCGCGAGACGCTGTCGGTGACCGACCGGGCATACATCATCAACGAGGGCCGCATCTTCCGGGCCGGAACTCCCGAGCAGCTGGGCAGCGACCCGGAGGTCAAGCGCGTGTACTTGGGCGAGAGTTTCAGCCTGGTGTGAGTATCGGAGACGCCCTGACGGGCGTCTCTACTGGAAAAACAAGGGTTTTGAGCGCCGGAGTACCCGGCATGGTAACGGTTACGAAGGTCAGTGGCGGCGGGGGCTTCCCGCTGGATTGCGGCCCGGAACTGTAGTAGCTTTCGCGGTAGCCCAATGGTCCTGCTGCAGCACAAGCTGAACGTCAAGCTCTCCCAGAAGCAGATCCTCACTCCGGGGCTCGTGCAGATGGTCAGCGTCCTGGCTCTGAACAAGCTGGAGCTCAAGGACATGATCAACGCCGAGATGGTGGAAAACCCGGTGCTGGATGAGCTGGACACCGAGGTTCCGCTGCTGGACGAGGTCGCCGGCAAGGAGGTCGAGAAGGACCGCCTGCTCAGCGCCGAGGCGCCCGAGGCCCCGGAAGCCGAGAAGAAGGACCCCTTCGACGAGATCGACTTCGGCTCCTATTTCCAGGACTACCTCGACCCCGGCTATCGCAGCCCGGCCTCGGAAGTCATCGAGAAGCCTTCCTTCGAGAATTTCCTCTCCACCCCGACCACGCTGACCGACCACCTGATGTGGCAGCTCAGTTCCATGAACCTGAAGCCCGCAGTGCGGGAGGCGGCGGAGCTGATCATCGGCAACCTGAACGAGGATGGATACCTGCTGGCCAGCGAGGAGGAATTGCTGGGAGCGCCAGCGGAAAACGGCGCCGCACCCGCGCCCGAGCACCCTTCAGGCGACGAGGCCAACGCCATCCTGGCCGCCGAGTTGGGCCTGGACCGCGCCAAGGAAGAGACCGCGCAAGTGGCGCCGATGCCGGGGATCGCCACCGAGGTCGAAGAGAGCAGCGTGGCCACCAAGCTCGACGAAGAGGAAGACGACATCGCCAAGCCGCGTGGGGCGCAGGTGGTCTCCATAGAGAATGGACGGCAGTTCCATGTCGCGCCCGACGCGCCCGGCAGCATCCATTTCTCCAAGCCGACTTTCAATGTGCAGGAGCTGCGCGAGGCCACGGAGCTGGTGAAACAGATGGACCCGGTGGGGGTGGGCTCGCGCGACATGCGCGAGTGCCTGCTGGCGCAGCTCCACTACCAGCAGCATCTGCGCAAGCAGCAGGGGCTGAACGGCGACCTGGAGCGCACCATCGGCGACGCCACCGCCATCGTGCGCGACCACCTGCGGGCACTGCAGCTCAAGCAGTACAAGGAGATCGGCAAGGCCATTGACCGCCCGCTGGAGGCGGTGATGCACGCCCTGGACTACATCAAGACCCTCGATCCGCGCCCCGGCCTGCGCTACAACAAGGTGGACGCGCGGCTGATCGAGCCCGACGTCTTCTTCGTCAAGCAGGGCGACGACTATGTGGTGCTGATGAACGAGGACGACCTGCCGCAGCTCCGCCTGAACCCGACCTACAAGAAGCTGCTCAGCCGGGAGCACGCGGAAAAAGAGGTGCGCACCTACGTCAAGGAGCGCTACAAGTCGGCCATCCAGCTCATCAAGAACATCGAGCAGCGCAAGCAGACCATCTTGAAGGTGTGCTACGCCATCATCGGGCGGCAGCACGATTTCCTCGACAAGGGCATCGACCAGCTCAAGCCGATGATGATCAAGGAGGTAGCGGAGGAGATCGGGGTGCATCCCTCGACCGTCAGCCGGGCCGTGGCCAACAAGTACGCGCACACCCCGCAGGGCGTCTTCGAGCTGCGCTACTTCTTCTCCGAGAGCGTGCAGGGGCCGGAGGGCGGCGGGACGTCGCTGCTCATCCTCAAGCGCCGGGTGAAGAAGCTGATCGAGGACGAGGACCCGACACGGCCGCTCACCGACGAGCAGATCACCCGCATCCTGCAGTCGCAGGGCATCCAGGTGACGCGGCGCACGGTGGCGAAATACCGGGAGGACATGAAGATCCCGAGCACGCATCAGAGGAGGGTGAAGAATTAGTTTCACGTTTCACGTTCCGCGTTTCGCGAAGGACCGGCGTGAAACGTGAAACCTGGAAACTTCGAAACCTGGGAAGGAGGCGGAAGAACCGGGCGGGCCGACGCGAAAGCCCGCCGGGAGAAAGGCGAAAAGCAGTCAGCCGCCTGTAGGACCGGGCGACTCCGCAGTGACCAACCCCTAGGTTCCGTGCCTGGTGGATGGAGGCCGGACAGGGTTCAGGAGGAGTCAATGAACGTCGAGTACACCGGCAGGCAGTACGAAGTCACTCCCACCTTACGGAAGCAGATCGAGCAAGGCCTCTCCAAGATCGAAAGAATCCTCAGCACACACTTTGACACCCACGTGATCCTGGCCTGCGAGAAGCACCGTCACATCGCCGAGATCACGGTGACGGTGCGCAACCACAACATCGTGGGGATCTCCGAAGCGACCGACATGACGGCGGCGGTGGGCGAGGCGCTGGACCGCATCGAGCGGCAGGCGGTGAAGTACAAGACCCGCTGGCGGTCGAAGAAGCGCAACGCCCGCAAGCGCTGGAACGGGGAAGCGTCCGCGGTGGAGCAGCAATTGGCGGTGGGCGCCAATCTGACCACGGCGGTGCCGGTGGTGGTGCACGCCTTTCCCGCCATCGTGCGCACGGCGGAGGCGCACGTCAGCCGGCCGCAGGACGCGGTGGCGCTGCGCCCGCTCACCCTGGAGGAAGCGATCAAAGAGGCCGAGTTCCGCGATCGCGACGTCTTCGTCTTTCGCGACAACAAGGGCCGGGTCAAGGTGCTGCACCGCACCAAGGACGGGAAGATGGAGCTGATTGAAGCGCCATAGGCGGTGGACAATCCGAGTCGAAGCGAAGGGGCGCGACCACGGCCGCGCCCCTTATATTTCATCCCACCCTAGCCAACATCGGGCTAGGGTGGGGTACCCGGCTGAGCGGGAACCTCAATTGAGCGGCAGGCGCATCTTCTTCAAGAAGGCGGCGTAGCGCGGGTCGCGCTCCAAGCTTTTCAGCAGCAGGTTGCCCTTCGTCCAGACAAGGCCGCCGTCACGCTCCTGGTAGGCCAACTCCAGCCAAGTGAATGCCTGGTCGGTTTCCCCGCGGAAGGCATACACCTCTGCAATCTGGAAGGCCGAATTCGTCCGATATTTCCCCCTCAGCTCCGCCAAGGCCGCGTCGGATTCCTTCTTCCGTCCCAGGGCATGGTAGGCGAGCGCCAGCCCGTAAACCCGCCATATGGGGTCTACTTGAATCTTCTCCATCTCGGCCAGCGCCTGGTCGGCTTTCCCCTGTATTAGCAGGACCCTGCCCTTCCACCAGCGGGCCTCAGCATGCGGGTTCAGCTCCAGGGCCTTGTTGAATGCAGCGAGGGCTTCATCGTGACGGCCGGCGAAGAAGCAAGCAACCCCAAGATTGACGTACCCGCCCGTGGACAGCGGGTCGAGTTCTATGGCCCGGCGGTCCAGTGCCTGGGCTTCCTCGTAGCGTCCCAGAATGCGAGCCAGCCTCCCAGCTCCGAGCATCGCCTTGGCGTTTCCCGGTTCCAGTTCGAGGGCATGCTGGTAAGAAGCATCGGCGCCGACCCAGTCCCAGTCGTGCCATGTCTTGATCTCCCCCAGGAAGGCGTGGGCGTCTGCCATGTTCGGATCCAGCGCCAGCGCTCGTTCCACCGCTTCCCGTGCGGTCCGGAAGTCTTCCGCCGGGGGCGCGTTCGCTGCGCCTGCCTTGAACACGTAGGCCCTTCCCAACCAGGCCCAGGCCGGAGCGTAGCCGGGATCGAGCTTGGCCGCCTGTTCGAAAAAGCCGACCGCCTTCTCCGCTCTCTCCACGTCCTCCATGCCTTTCCGCTGCAGGAAGTACCGGCCCTGCAGGTAGGCATTGAACGCTTCGGGGTTTGTGCCCCGAGCTGAGGTTGTGCCTGCTTTCTCCCCCTTCAGTACCACCTTCAAGGACGCGGCTACAGAACGTGCAATCTCGTCTTGCACCGCAAAGATATCAGTGACTTCCCGGTCATAGGTCTCCGACCACAGGTGGAAGCCGTCCGATGCATTGATGAGCTGCACCGTGATGCGCACCCGCTTCCCTTCCTTGCGCAAGCTGCCTTCGAGGATGGTGGCCACGTTGAGCTTTTCTGCGACCACGCGCAGGTCTTCGTTCTTTCCCTTGAACTGGAAGGAGGAGGTCCTGGCCGTCACGCGCAGCCCCGGGATTCTTGCCAAGCTATTGAGCAGCTCCTCGGCCAGACCGTCGGCGAAGTACTCCTGGTTTTTCTCCGCGCTCATGTCCACAAACGGCAGCACGGCAATCGAAGGCGCTACCGGCGCGGGCTCCGGGGCTTTGCGGCGGAGTCCAAACCAGAGGCCTGCCACCGCAGCTAGAGTAATCACCACGCCCGCCCCGGCTACGGGCCTGCGCCACCAGCGTCTTGCTGGTCCTGCCGCCGCTGCCGCGAGCTGTGCCGGAACCAATCCCGATTCGGTGTCCCGCTTCAGGCGCTGCAGGTCGCTGCGCATTTCCGCGGCGCTCTGGTAGCGCAGATTCCGGTCTTTCTCCAGCGCCTTGCCGATGATGTTCTCCAGGGCCACTGGCAGGTCCGGGTTGAGCCGCACCGGCGAGGCCGGCGCCTTGTGCAGGATGGCGTCGAAGACGGCAGTCTCCGTATCGCCGCGGAAGGGCAACGTGCCCGTCGCCATCTCGTACAGCACCACGCCGAAGGAGAACAGGTCACTGCGGGCGTCCGCCTCCTTGCCCAGCACTTGCTCGGGTGACATGTAAGCCGTCGTACCCAGGACGCTGCCCGGAGTGGTCAGGTGCCCCGTGCTCGCGGCGGTGGTGTCCGTCGGCGCCAGTTGCGGCGGGGCGATCTTGGCCAGGCCGAAGTCCAGCACCTTGGCCTGGCCGCGCGGGGTGACGAAGATATTGGCCGGCTTGAGGTCGCGATGGATGATTCCGCTGGCGTGGGCGGCGTCCAGGGCGTCGGCGATCTGGATGGCCAGCGCCAGCAGCGTTCCTTCTTCCAGCGCCTTGCCCTCGATGCGGCCCTTAAGGGTCGCGCCCTCCATGCACTCCATGGCGATGAAGTGCTCGCCCTGGTCTTCCCCGATGTCGTAGATGGTGGAGATGTTGGGATGGTTCAGGGCGGAGGCTGCGCGCGCCTCGCGCTCGAAGCGCACCAAGGCATCGCGGTCGCGAGAGAGTTCTTCCGGGAGGAACTTCAAGGCTACGGGGCGGTTGAGACGGGTGTCCTCGGCTTTATAGACCACACCCATGCCGCCGCCACCCAGCTTGGCGACGATCCGGTAATGCGAAATGGTCTGCCCAATCACATGAAGAAGAAAGACGGTGGGTCATGCTATGTCGCTTCGGAATGGCGGTCAATGGGAAGCCAAAGCCTGGGGGCAGCGACGTGCCCCTTTCGACCCCGGGCCTGATCGAAACAGGAACGGCCGGGCTACTTTTATGCCGAGCCGACAGCGCGAGCAACTCGAATGCAGGTATCGACTACTTCACCGCCTGCCGCTCGATGCGGTCCAGCGCTTCGCCCACCGCCGCCGTCATGTCGGTCGCCTCGGAGATCCCCACGATGTTGTGATTGCGTACCGTCACCGTGATCTCGGCGATGTGACGGTGCTTCTCCGTCGCCAGGATCACGTGGGTGTCAAAGTGTGTGCTGAGGATCTTTTCGATCTTGGAGAGGCCTTGCTCAAGGACGGCAAGATGGAGCTGATCGAAGCGCCGTAGGCGGTGAGGACAATACGAATCTGTGAAAGAAGGGGCACAGCGATGTGCCCCTTATCGTTGCCGGTCTGCATCAAGTCACGAACTCAAAAGTGAAAGCCCAGCTCAACGGTCTCCGTCCGCGGGGTGACAAAGTGAGTCCCGCTAAAGGTGGAGAGGAAGTTGTAGAGGGCCACTTTGTTGGTCAGGTTGATGACGGTGAATCGCAGGCTCACCTTGTAACGTTCCTTGCGGAAGAGGTTGTCGTCCCCGACGCTCAAGTCGAAAAGATGGCGGGAGGCGACGCGGGGCGGATTGGTGTCGTCATTCACCGTGCCCGGCGCGGGGAGCTGCATGCGGGTGGAACCATAATCCGAGGGCGCGCAGCTGATGAGGGGGACCGCCAGGGTGGGGAAGGTGTTGCCGCAGAACAGTCCGGCTTGCAATTGCTGATCGGCGCTTAGGCCGGTCAGGTCCACGGGCGTGACGTCGTCCTCCGCCACCGGTACCTCGCCCGCAACCAGGCCGCTGTCGTAGCGCCAGTTGAAGCCGACCCACGGACCATCTTTCCACGGTTGATATTGCACGTGGGTGGTCTGCTGGAACACCTGGTCATGGTCGATGCGGAAGGCCCCGCCCCCGGCCCCCAGGTCGGTCCCCAGGCCGCCGACTTGCGGGCCGAAGAACCGGGCGTTGACGTGCCCCATCATGACGAACGCGGTCAGGCCATGGAAATTCGGCAGGCTGATGCGCCCCGAAGCGCCCGTGATCTTCGAATTGTGCCAGGAGATAGGGAAGAAGATTGGGGTGTTGAGAAAATCCCCGAAGTCGTAGGCATTGTGTGTGTACTTCCAGACGTAATCGCCGTCGATGACCAGATACCTCCCCAGCGCCTGCTGGCCTCCGACGTGGAACTCGTTACGCTGGCCGGCGCGAATGGGGACGCCGCTGCCGGCGCCGAAGAGGGCGTCGGTGACGGGATCGTTGGTGCTGGCCAGGATCAGGTTCTCATTGAACGGCGTTTCCATGATGCGGGCGTAAGAGGCGCGCAGCACCGTGTTGGTCTTCTTGATGTTGTAGGCGACGCCCACCCGCGGCTGGGGCTGGGCATCACGGGCTAGTCCGCGGTAGATATCGCCGCGGATCCCCAGGTTGACCGTCAGACCCCCCTTGGTGATGGTGTCCTGGGCGTACAGGCTCAGTTCTTTGACGTCGGCATGACCGTTGAAGCCGAAGAGCGTGAATGGGGGTCCGGTACGGGTCAGGTCGAAGGGGAGGAGCACCGGCGCGAAGAAGGGTCCGGGGGAGTTGGGGTTGGTCTCCACATTCATCTCGTATCCCGGGATAGCGGCGCATTGCGACGGGTCGTTGACCGACGGGTCGGCCACCGGGGCAAAGTTGCCGGCGGGATTCAGGGCGATGCAGGGCGAGTTCACGCCCGCGTCGGTGATGCCAACGTTGAATGTCTCGTCCAGGAACCAGTGCTGGAACGAAACCCCCACCTTCACATTGTGAGCCCCCTTGGTGTGCGAGATGTCGGCGCGCAAGCCGGCATTGAGCAACGTGCGGTGCTGGGATGCGGTCTCGGTCAGGTCGGAGAGCGGATCGCGGCTGGGGAAAAAATTGAAGACGTCGCGGCGCACGAAAGGCGTCACCGTCAGCAATGTATTCGAGCTGAACAGGTGCGTCCAGCCGGGAGAGATGTTGAAGGTCTCGATCTTCGCCCGCTGGTCCTGGCCGATGGCCGCCGAATCGAAGGAGTTCGGCTGCTGGAACCAGGAACGAGAGTAGCCCACGTTGGCGTGCAGCGAATCCTTGTCGTTGATCTGGTAGTCCAGGCGGTCGAAAGCATTCTCCTCGTTGCCCTTGGCGTGGAATACCTGGAACTCCGGCGGGTCCAGGAAACGCCCGGTGTTCAGCCCGCTCAGGGAGATGAAATTCCCCCATTTCTCGCCGCCATAGGCCAGTTCGAAGCCGCCAGTGGCTGAGCCGAACGAGCCGTAGCCGGCGGTCACGCTGCCGGTCGGCTTGGTCTGGTTCAGCCCGGAGCGGGTGGTCACCTTGATCACCAGGCTGGTCTTGTCGCCGTATTCGGCGGGCGGGGCCCCGGCGATCACCTCCAGCGACTGGATGGAGTCCGCCGGGATCTGGTTGGAGAAGACCTTGCTTTGCTGGTCGCTGATGGGCTGGCCGTCCACCGAGAAGGAGTTCTCGGCGTGGTCGCCCATGCCGTGGAAGAGGCCGTTCGAATCCGCCACCACGCCCGGCGAGGCCAGCGTCACCAGCGAACTGACCGACGACGACTGGCTCTCCAGCGGCAGCTTGTCGAACAGGCCGCGGTCCACGTCGGTGTGGAAGTTCGGGTCCGCTTCCACCAGGTCGGCTCCCGTGGCTTCCACGGTCACGGTGGTGCTCGCGCCCCTGACCTTCAGCGCGATCGGGACTGAGACCGGTACCGTGGACCGTACATCCACGTCCTGCACTTCGGAGCTGAATCCGGACGCCGTCACCACCAGGTGGTACGGGTTGAAGGGGATATTGCCGAAGCGGAATTCTCCCACTGCCCCGGTTAGTGTCTCCCGGTGGAATCCGCTGACTGGGTAGCTGATCTCCACCTTTGCTCCCGGAACCACCGCGCCGGTCGGATCTTTCACCACCCCGGTGATGGTCCCGGAGCTGGAACCCTGTCCCCAACCCGCTGTCGAGGCCAGCAACGCGATGGCAAGCAGAAATACGAACAGCCGCAATGAAATACGCATGGACTCCTCCCACGAGAGTCGGTTTTTCAGCACTTTGGATCGGAACGGCTAAAGAGAGGCGCTAGGCGGTGGGAGGAGGGGGACGATCGAAGAGATTGAAGGGGAGCTCGCGGGCTGCGACCTTGACCTGCTTGGGAACGTTGTTGGCGCTCGTCGCCGCCTGCTTGCCGCTGTGCTGCGCCTGCACCACCGGCATGGCAAAGTGAGCGCCTGAACAGATCGAACAGTGCTTTTCGTTGGCGTTGCCGTTCGGGTGGACGTGGGCCGCCTCAATGCTCAGCGCCAGCGCCACCAAGAGCGCGCAAAACACCACCATGGCCTTAAAGGCAGTGGCTCGCGGTGTGTACCCCCTGCACAACATCAATCCTGAGATGCTACTCGGCGTCTGCCGGTTACGTCAATGTGCCGGAAGTCCAGCGCCGTGGCCGTGCGTCACGGCAGCTTGGATGATTTTCCGTCATCGGCGGCGGCGTGGATGGTGAGGCCGAGGGAGCGGGTGTCGTCGTCGGGGTCGCCGCTGAGGATGTGCCACGCGTTGCGGTATGGCTCCCACTTGCTGCGGCTGGGGCGGCGTGAGTGGGGCCACAGATGGGTGATGTAACTGTGCGGAAGCTCCGAAACTGGAATCACGTACCAAGCGTCAAGGGGCGGGATATAGGCGACGAGGACGTCATAGCCGAGAGGGCGACCGTCACCAAACCGGCGGTGCTGGATCCGATAGCCCAAGGAGGTCTGGGTCCAAGCGGATTTTACCTGCACACGCACAGGTTTGCCGGCGCGGTCGCAGACAATGAAGTCAAACTGCTCGTTGTCGCCGTGGGGTTTGGAGATGGAGAGGCCGAGGGCGCCGACCTTGGCCATGAAGACCACTTCGACCCATTCGCCCTTCGCTTTGTCGGACATCGAGGCCCAGGGAGGTTTCTCCGGGCTGGACATGTAGGCAATCCTTTGGGGGTCATCCTGAGCGGCTCTAGCCGCGAAGGATCGCGCGAGCGGTAAGGCCATCGTCGGCGCACGCGAGATCCTTCGGGCCTGAAGGCCCTCAGGATGACGCCAGGGGAAGATATGGGGGCACTTCCAGTATGACCCTGCGGGTCAAGGGGGCGTTCGGCGTCGGGACTGACGTCCCTCCGCTGGACGGCATGTTTAGCGGCGAGCATTTCGTCAGGTCCCTCGGTCGTCGCTCCACCCCGTCGCGCAAAGCGCGGCGGGGACCCCGGCCGGGACTCCCTCGGGCTGACAAAGAAAGAAGAGGGATCAGGACGCGGGCCTGAAGGCGCCCGCACTACCTCAGGGCAGTGGGCTGCCGGCCACGCCGCTTGTTGTTCATCCCACCCTAGCCAACATCGCGCTCGGGTAGGGCACCCGGAGGTCCTCCGGCCGGATCGCCAAAGCCGTACAATCGACGCGGCTTTCGCCGATGAGGGTGGAACCCGCAGGGTCATGAACAATCGCGACATCCGGGCCGCGTGGGCGTACCACGACGGAACCAAGCACTCGTACTGGAGTGTTCGCAACAATCCGCACTTCCTGGACTGGGCGAATCGGCCGCTGCCTTTCAAGATCTATCCCGCGATCGAGCCGCTGGCGCTGCCTCGGGACGTGCCCCAGACGGGCGTCGCCGCTCTATCGGCGATCTCTCAGATCGCTCTTTCGCGCGGCCAGGATTCCGTGCCCACGCTGCAAGACCTGGCGCGCCTGCTCTATTTCTCCGCCGGCATCACCAAGAGCAGGTCGTATCCGGGCGGCGATATTTACTTTCGCGCCGCAGCCTGCACCGGGGCCCTGTATGAGATCGAGCTGTACGTCGTGTGTGACGATCTCCCCGGTCTGGAGGCCGGCGTGTATCACTTTGGTCCGGCGGATGTCGCTCTGCGGCGTCTGCGCAAGGGAGATTTTCGTGGCAACCTGGCTCGAGCCGCAGCCGACCAGCCGGCCGTGGCCCATGCTGCCGCGACCATCATCTGCACCGGCACCTACTGGCGGAACGCATGGAAATACCAGGCAAGGACCTATCGCCACTTCGGCTGGGACAACGGCACGCTGCTGGCGAACCTGCTGGCCACCGCGACCGCCTCGGGCTTGCCTGCCGAGGTCGTTCTCGGATTCGTGGATGCCGAGCTGAACCGATTGCTCGACCTCGACACCGCACGCGAAGTCTCGTTGTGCCTGGTTCCGGTGGGACGCCTATCGGCGCCGGCCGTTCCTCCTCCGGTGGATGTGGCGACGCTGGGCTTGGCAACCGTCCCACTTTCGGACCGCGAGGTCCAATACCGGGCGATGCTGGAGATGCATGAGGCGTCGTCACTGCGGTCGGAGGAGGAGGTGCGCCAATGGCGTGGGAGTTCAACAATCGTGCAACCGTCGCGCGCGGCCAGCGAGGAAGCAGAGCTCGCGCCGTTGGCGGAGGCAGAACCGCCGCATGACTCAGTCGAGCAGGTCATTTTGCGACGCGGCTCGACCCGCACCTTCGACCGGAGTGCATCGCTCACCCTGCCGCAATTCTCTACCATCCTGGATCGCTCGACCCGGGGTGTGGCAGCCGATTTTCTTGTTCCGCGGGGTGCGCAACTCAACGACCTTTATGTGATCGTGCATGCCGTGGACGGCCTGAAACCGGGCGCTTACTTTTTCCATCGAGACAGGCGATCGTTGGAGCTTCTGAAGGAAGGTGACTTCCGAGCCGAAGCCTACCGCCTCGGACTGGAGCAGGACCTGCCCGCGGAAGCCTGCGCCGACATCTTCTTCCTGGCGGACCTCCGCGTCATCCTGGAACGGCTCGGCAATCGCGGCTACCGCGCGGCGCAATTGGAAGCAGGCATCGTGGGGGGCAAGATGTATCTGGCGGCGTACGCCCAGCGGCTGGGAGCGACCGGGCTGACCTTCTTTGACGACGACGTGGTCAACTTCTTCTCGCCCCACGCCGCGGGGAAGAGCGCCATCTTCCTGGTCGCCGTCGGCAAGCCGCGGAAACGCACCGCTCTCGACTCACGGATCTGAGATCTTCAATCTGAGGCTCTTGCCGGCCGCTGCGTGTTGGTTAGGGCCACCGAGCTTGAGGCCGCGCACCGGGCCGGTGCAGATGTTGGGATGGTTGAGCGCGGACGCCGCTTCAAGAAACCGTAAGCCGCCTGCAGTATGATTCCCATCCCCTGGCCGCGAGCGGCTGACGATTGGGCTGGATTGCGCCTCTTCGCAGGGCGATACTGGGCGCGATGCGGCGGCGGCTCCAACTCATCCTCCTGCTCATTGGCTGCGTCGCGCCGCTGAGTGCGCAGAAAGCGGCCGCCCCCGGCGCCAAGCCCCGTCTCAGCGAGGCGGAGCGCGCCATCCTGAATGAACAACTGGTGGAGGCGGCCGACGACGACCGGCTGTCCGCGGTCCACTCCCTGCTGGCCCGGGGCGCCGATCCCAATGCCGCCGACAAGTTCGGCGCCAGCGCGCTGATGCACGCCTCGGGATCGCCGAATCCGGCGGTGGCGCAGGCGCTGCTCAAGGCCGGCGCCGACGTCAACCGCGCCGACACGGCCGGCTGGACCCCGCTGATCACGGCGGCGGAAGCGGGCAACGTGCAGGTCATCGAACTGCTGCTGGCGTCGCATGCCGCCATCGACACGGTGGACCGCAACGGCTGGTCGGCGCTGACCGAGGCCGTGCTCAACAACCACCCGGCGGCGGTGAAGGTCCTGATCGCGCACGGCGCCTCGCTCCGCCTGCGCGACCCCGACGGCCGCACACTTTTGATGTTCGCCGCCGGCGAGGGACACGCGCCGGTGCTGGAGCTCCTGTTGAACGCAGAACCGGCGACGCAATTGCCCAAGGCGCTCAACGAGCCCGACCGGCGAGGCTGGACGGCGCTGCACCACGCGGTGGCGCAGGGCTGGAGCACCATCTCCGCCATCCTGCTGGGCCGGGGCGCCAATGCCAACGCCCGCGCCCGCGATGGGCGTACGCCTCTGCTGCTGGCCGCCGATCAGGGTGATGTGGAGGATGCGAAGGTGCTGCTCGCTCGCGGCGCCGAGGTGGATGCTGCCACCCATAACGGCATCACCGGACTGATGCTGGCCGCCGGACGCGGCCACCTGGAGCTGCTCACGTTGCTGCTGGAGCATGGCGCCGATCCCAACCGCCGCTCCCGCGATGGACGCACCGCGCTCGCCGAGGCCATGCGCAAAGGACATCCAGATGTCGCCGAGGTCCTGCGCGCGCCGCACCCCCCGGCGGCGCCCGAGTGAGGGAAATCTAAAACCCTTCTGGTACCATTCCGGCTATGGCCCGCCGCAAATCCGCTCCCCGGACCGAGCCGAGCACGCGCGACGGCCAGCAGCCCGCCGAACTGGTGCTCATCACCGGCATGAGCGGTTCGGGCAAGGCCTCGGTGCTCAAAGCGTTCGAGGACCTCGGTTACTACGCGGTGGACAACCTGCCGGTCGAACTGCTGCCGCGCTTCGCCGAACTCGTGCGCCAATCGGCGGAGATCCAGCGCACCGCGCTGGTGGTGGACGTGCGCGAGGGCGCCAAGCTGGGCAAGCTGCCCGTCCTCCTGCGCACCGTGCGGCGCCACATGCCCACCAC
>DATKKJ010000021.1 GCA_035543055.1 Terriglobales bacterium
GTTCTGGAAACCGCTGTTCAGCAGGTAGTCGGAGAGAGCGTTGAGCAGGTCCTCCATGCTCATCTCGGAGGCGGGGTCGCCGACGTACTTGCTGTATTTGACGAACTTCATCTTGGTCGACCGTCGACCGTCGACCGTCGACGGCCGATCAAATGCCGAGAGTCGCTAATTGTATGGACGCCGATTTCTAAACGGCTTTTCTTCGTCGCGCTCTCGGACCGGCCGCGATTCGGCGCGGTTCGCGTGTCTCTCGCCGGCACTGAACACGCGTTCTTCGCTGCGTCCGATGCGCTTGTGGGCGTAGAGCCCTTCCAGCAGGAACTCGGCGGCCGACACTAGCACCTCCGGGCGGTCTTTCGCTTTGACCCCGAGCGGTTCCAGCCGATCGACGACGCCTTGAATCTTTCGCAGGTTGGCGAGCGCTTCCTCGGCGGGCACGGAGTCACTCATCTTGATGTCGCCGCCCAGGTCGAACCACTGCACCACCTGGGTGAGGTCGCCGTTGGCGAAGTAGGCGTCGAAGGTCTTGGCCACCGCGGCGCGGATGAGCTCGCGGGCGACATTGTCGGCGCCCTTCATCTCGCCCTCGTACTCCAGCTCGAGCTTGCCGGTGATGGCCGGCATGGCGGAGTAGATATCGCCGACCCGCGGCACCACCATCTGCTCATTGTGGCGGATGGCGCGCCGCTCGGCGTTGGATATCACGTTTTCCATGCAGGTGATGGGCAGCCGCTGGCTCACGCCGGAGCGCTTGTCGATGCGCTTGTCCTCGCGCGCGGCGAAGGCGATGCGCTCGATGATCTCTTGCACGTACTTGGGCACCACCAGCTTGTGACCGTTGCGGTCCGCCCAGGCCTCCTGCGTGGTGATGGCGATACCTTCCTCGACGGTCACCGGGTAGTGGGTGCGGACCTCGGAGCCAATGCGGTCCTTGAGCGGGGTGATGATCTTGCCGCGGGCGGTGTAGTCCTCGGGATTGGCGCTGAAGACCAGGGCCACGTCGAGCGGCAGGCGGACGGGGTAGCCTTTAATCTGCACGTCCCCTTCCTGCATGATGTTGAACAAGCCGACCTGGATCTTGCCGGCCAGGTCCGGCAGCTCGTTGATGGCGAAGATGCCGCGATTGGCGCGCGGCAGCAGTCCGTAATGCACGGTCAGCTCGCTGGAGAGCTCGTGCCCGCCCTTGGCCGCCTTGATGGGGTCGATGTCGCCGATGAGGTCGGCGATGGTGACGTCGGGGGTGGCCAGTTTCTCGACGTAGCGCTCGTCGGGCGTCAGGTAGGCGATGGGCGTCCGGTCGCCCTCGCGCGCCACCAGCTCGCGGCAGCGCTTGCAGATGGGGGCATACGGGTCGTCGTGGATCTCGCAGCCGGCGACGTACGGCAGCTGCGGGTCGAGCAGCGAGGTCAAGGCGCGCAGGATGCGGCTCTTGGCCTGCCCGCGCAACCCGAGCAGGATGAAATTGTGCCGCGAGAGCACCGCGTTCACGATCTGCGGCACGACCGTGTCGTCGTAGCCGACGATGCCGGGGAAGATCGCTTCCTTGCGCCGCAGCCGGCAGATCAGGTTCTCGCGCAGCTCGTCTTTGACGCGGCGCGCGTGCAGACGTTCTTCAGTGAAATCACTCCGGCGTAGTTCGCCCAGGGAACGGGGAAGATTCATTGCGTGGGACGCCCCCAACCATCCATTGAGCCGATTATACGCCGCGCTGCAACCGGGGAAATCGCAGCGTGGACGCAGGTTTTCGATGCGGGCGATCGGCTGCTCTGCAGGTAAGATGCTGGAGGGGTCAGTTCCGTTTCGGGAAACCTACAAGCCGTGGCCGTTGCCGCCGGCCTTCTCCCGCGCTTTGAGGGCGCGTTTCATGCGGGGAAGGACGGCAGTCAGGTATTCAGCGGTCATGGCGATGCGCTTGGCCTCGGAGCGCGAAGCCAGCAGCGTCTGCTTGAAGTCGAGGTCCACGGGCAGGGGCGCCACCAGGTGGAAGGAGAGCTGGGGATCGTCGGGCTCCGGCGTCTCGGCCTCGGTCTCCACTAGCGCCATCAGTTCGTTGTAGGACTCGATGGCTTTGCTGGTGTGCTCGGCCAGGGAAGCCTCGGGCTCGTCCTCGATGAAATTGACTTCGGCGCGCAGGAAGCTGCGCTCCTCGTCGAGCCGCACGACCTCGAAGCGCTGCCGCCCCTCGCAGACGATGTCGATGCGGCCGTCCTCGTACTTCTTGGCGACTTCGATGATCTCGGCGGTGCAACCGACTTCGGCTACGGCCTGGGCCATGGCCCGCACCACCCCGAACGGGCGCTTGCGCTCCAGGCACTCACCGATCATCTCCTTGTAGCGCTCTTCGAAGACATGCAGCGGCAGGGGCGTGCCGGGAAAGAGCACCAGCTCCAGCGGGAAGATGGGCAGCAGGTCAGGCATGCGAGTCCACAAGGATACATGGTTGTACCGATGGCGTCTCGCGGCGGCGGGACGCCTCTGCGCGCGGCAGCGGTGCATCAGTGCGGGTAGAATTGTCTTCTATGCGACTCCAGGGGAAAGTTGCCGTCATCACCGGGGCCTCGATGGGGATCGGCGAGGCGATCGCCAAGCTGTTTGCCGAAGAAGGCGCCAACGTCGTGCTCTCATCGCGGGACCTCGGCCGGGCCGAAGCCGCCCGCGAGCGTATCGGCCACACCGACCAGACCCGCGCCGTGGCTTGCGACGTCCGCAAGCGCAGCGACATCGACTCGCTGGTCCTGGCCGCGCTCGACCGCTATGGCCGCATCGATATCTGGGTGAACAACGCCGGGTACGGGATGCAGGACTCGACCACAGCCATGAGCATGAAGGCCTGCCGCGACCTGTTCGAAACCAATCTTTTCGGGGCCATCGAGTGCATGCAGGCGGTGGCACCCTTGATGCGGCAGGAGGGCTCGGGCAGCATCATCAACATCTCCAGCGTGGTCGGGTACATCGCGCTGCCCTACCAGGGGGCGTACAGCGCCTCCAAGCACGCCATCAATGCCATCAGCCACGCGGCCCGGGTGGAGCTGCAAAAGGACGGCATTCACGTGATGAACGTGTGCCCCGGCTACATCCCCACCCACTTCCAGGAGAGCATCGTCCTGGGGAAGGAGGCCCTGAAGTTCGCGGGGGCGCGCAAGGCCGATGCCACGGCCGAGGACGTGGCCCGCGCCACGCTGGAGGGATACCTGAAACGGAAGCGCGACGTGATCGTGCCCGCCAAACACCGCCTCAACGTGAAGATGTACCAGCTTTTCCCCACACTGATCGAGTGGGTGGTGGGGCGCAACCTGCGCCCGGCGCAGGAAGTGATCGCGGAGATGGCCGCACGCTCGAAGAAGAATTAAGTGGCGTCATGCTGAGCGGCTTCAGCCGCGAAGCATCTCGCGTGCAGGATTCGCGGATCCAGGGCGCAAGATCCTTCGGGCCTAAAGGCCCTCAGGATGACGCCGACGTGGAATGCCTTCTACGCGGCCGCGGAGCCCGCGACGATCTTCTCCAACTGCCCCAGGTGGTTCAGGGTATGTCCGGCGAGGATACGGATGACCGTGGCCGCCTTTTCCGGCCCGCGCACCGGATGTTGCGACGCCCGCTCCAGCTCCTCCCTGGTCAGCCTCCGGAAGAGAGCAAGGTTCCAGCCGCGCACTGCCTTAAAGGTCTGGGCCGCCTGGGCGCCGTCGACCCGGTCGTAGTGCTTCGCCCACAGATTCTCGTCGAAGGGTTGGATCGGCAGCGCCGGCTCGGCGACGATCTGCCGCACACGATGGCCGAAGGCGATCTCGCAATCGGCGAGGTGCGCCAGCACCTGCGCTCCTGTCCATTTACCCGGGCCATAGCTGCGCTGCAAGCCTTCGGCGCCAAGCTTCTGGGCGATAGCGGGAATCTTCTCCTGAGTCTCGGCAAGGACCGCGAGCGGATCGCGGTCGCCGAGGAATTGCGCATAAGGATGCGTGGCGGTCATGGCTTCAGCTCCTGTAACAGCGATTCCATCTCCGACATGGCATGGTTGTTGCCGGTGCGGCGCGCGCAGGCGATGCCGTCGGAGAGCATCTTGATGGCCTCCTCGGTACGGCCGGCGCTCGCCAGCGTCTGTCCCGCCATTTGATACCCCGCGGTGTAATCGGGGTTCTTTTCCAGCAGCGTCTTGAATTCGCGGAGCCCGGCTTCGATGTCGCCGTCCTTCACATGCTCCAGCGCCAGGCCGTAGCGCGCGAAGGCGTCGTTCGGGTTGTCCTTGAGGAACTCCTCCAGCATTGCCTTGCGGTCGACCACGGATAGCGAATTTACCACAGGCCTGGTGCGCCCGAGGGTGCGATAGAATGCCCACCCATGGCGTGCCCCTTTTTCCTTCCCAGTGAACGTCTGGAATCGGACCTGTGGCCGCATCGCGGGCGCCTGCCACTGGGGGATGGCTATCGCGGCGTATGCACGGCTCCGGGCCAGGACCAAGCGGCGCTCACCGACGACGAGTTGAAGGATTTCTGCAACCTGGGATACGCGAAGGCTTGCCAGCGGCTGCCGCGGGAGCGGCACGCTGATGCGGTCCGCTTCATCATCACTGAGGACCGCGATCAGCAGGTCGGGCTTTACTTCACCTCGGAGCGCGACCATGCTCCGCACGAGCATGGGCCGCTGATGTTCGACCGTGCGCAGCAGCGCTGGCTGGCGCCGCACCCGGACCCGCGCGTCCAGCGCATGGCCGAGTGTTATCTGCAGTCCTATCTTTCCCGAAGCAGTGCCGGGTAGAGGCGGCCAGGCCGTCCACACATTGCGTCGCAGACGCCCTGACGGGCGTCTCTACGGTAAGAGCATGGAAGACAAGAGCATGACCGGCAGAACAGTGCGTGAGTCGCAGTCGGAGATGGCGGAGGTTGTCCTGCCCAACGACGCCAACCCGCTCGGCTCCTTGTTGGGCGGGCGGTTAATGCACTTCATCGACATCGCCGGCGCCATGGCCGCCCATCGCCACGCCCGCAGCTACGTGGTCACCGCCTCGATGGACCACATCGATTTCCTTGCGCCCGTCCACGTCGGCGACCTTTTGATCTTGAGGTCCTCGGTGAACCGCGCCTTCCGCACTTCGATGGAGGTGGGCGTGAAATGCTTTGTGGAGAACTACATCGCGGGCACGACGCGCCACATCGCTACCGCCTTCCTGACCTTCGTGGCGGTGGACCGCCAGGGGCATCCTATCCCGGTGCCTCCATTGATCCCGGAGACGGACGAGGAGAAGCGCCGCTACGAAGACGCCCTGCGCCGCCGCCAGATCCGCGAACAGGAGCGCAACCGCCAGAAAGTCTAGAGGCAGGAGGCAGGACGGAGGACGCAGGCTGCGGGTTCCTGCTTCCTGCCTCCCGCGCCCTGCCTCCTGAGTCCACGCGTATAATCGGAAGTTTGACACTCCGTTGTGAGGTCGATTCGTGAGTCACATGCACATGCCGGCACAAGCGGGGCCGCAGGCCCTGCCCGGTGTCAAGAACATCGTCGCCATCGGTTCCGGCAAGGGCGGAGTCGGGAAGACCACCATCTCTGTGAACCTGGCGGTGGCGCTGGGCAAGCTCGGTCACAAGGTGGGATTGCTCGACGGCGACGTCTACGGGCCCAATGTCCCGCTGATGATGGGCACCAGCGCCCAGCCCAAGCTGGTGGGCGAGAACCGCATCGAGCCGCTGGAGGCCTTCGGCGTGAAGGTGTTGTCGGTCGGGTTCCTCAACCCCGGGGACAAGCCGCTGATCTGGCGCGGGCCCATGCTGCACTCGCTCATCCGCCAATTTCTGCAGCAGGTGGAGTGGGGCGAACTCGATTACCTGGTCATCGACCTGCCTCCGGGCACCGGCGACGTGGCCATCTCGCTCATGCAGACGGTGCCGCTGACCGGCGCCATCGTGGTCTCGACGCCGTCCGATGTCTCTTTGCAGGACGCGCGCAAGGCCATCGAGATGTTCCGCCAGGTGAAGGTGGATATCTTGGGGATCGTGGAGAACATGAGCCACTTCGTCTGTCCGCATTGCCATCACGAGATCGACATCTTCTCCACCGGCGGGGGCGAGCGCACCGCCAAACAGTTCGGGGTGCCCTTCCTGGGCAAGGTGGAGCTCGATCCCGACATCCGCCGCGGCGGGGACACAGGTCATCCCGTGGTGCTAGCCGGGGAAAAAGGCGAGCACGCCAAGTCGTTCTTCGCGCTGGCCAAGGCGGTGGCGGCCCGGGTGGAAGAGCAAAACGCCGCCGCCCCCCAAGACTTCCTCAGGATCCAATGATGGCGAAGTTTGGCACTCTGAGTCCAGGAGTGCCAAACCTTGACTGTCCGCCGCTGCAGCCCTAGAATTCAATCAGACGGCAGGCCGAATCGTTGGCGTAAGTTTTTGCATCTAAAGCCTTTATCTGGACAAATATGGGTTCGTCAGGCCAGATCGGTACGCGTGAGCGGGAGATTCTGACGGCCATCGTGGAGACCTACATCGCCACGGGGGAGCCGGTCGGATCGCGCACGCTGTCGCGCAGCAATGTCGACGGGCTGAGCCCGGCGACCATCCGCAACGTCATGGCCGATCTGTCCGACGCCGGCTACCTGGAACAGCCGCACACCTCGGCCGGCCGGATCCCGACCGCTAAGGCGTACCGTTATTTCGTCGAGCACATCACCGGACAGACGCACCTGTCGCCGGCGGACGAGGGGCTGATCCGGCAATCGCTGTCGGGGATCAGCGACCCGCAGGAATTCCTGGAGCGGACCTCGCACGTGCTCTCGTTGATCTCGAGCTGCGTGGGAGTGACCATCGCCACCACCGGCTCGCACAACGCTCTCGATCACGTTTATTTCTCGCGCCTGGCCGAGAGGAAGGTTCTGGCCGTCGTAGTGACGCGCTCAGGCGTGGTGCGCGACCGCGTGCTGCGGGTGACGCGCGATCTGCCGCAGCAGGACCTGGACACCGCGGCCCGTTACATCAACGAAAATTTCCGCGGCTGGACCATCGAGGAGATGAAGGGCGAGATCGCCCGCCGCCTGGAGCAGATGCGCAGCGAGTACGACCGTCTGCGGGCCTCGCTGGAGGAGCTTTACCGCGGGGGCGCGCTGGGCGAGGCCTTGCCGGCGCCGCAGAGCGTCTTCGTGGAAGGCGTCGCCAACCTGGTGGTCAGCGAGGCCGACAAGGAACGGCTGAAGGAGCTGCTGCGGGCGCTGGAGGAGAAGGAGCGCATCGTCGAGCTGCTCAGCGCCTACTTGAGCACGCGGCAGGAGGCGGTGCGGGTGGTGATCGGGCTGGAGGAAGCGATGCCGCAGATGCGCAACCTGGTGCTCATCGGCGCTCCCGCCCGGGTGGGGGAAGAGGTGGTGGGCTCGCTGGCGGTGATCGGTCCCACGCGCATGGACTACCAGCACACCATCACCGCGGTTTCGTACATCGCGAAAATGTTCGACAGCATCCTGAACGAGAATCGTTGAGTCTGATCCTGTATGGCAAAAGGGAACGGAAAACCGGACCTGGATCTGGAGCACGAGCTGCCTCCAGCTGAGAACGAAGACGAAACTGCGCCGAAAGCAGGCGCGTCCCAGGCGCAACCTCCGGCCGCTGAGGCCGGCCCGCAGGACGAGCTGCGCCAGTTGAAGGTCGAGCGTGACATGCTGTACGACCGCCTGGCACGGCTGCAGGCCGACTTCGAGAACCAGCGCAAGCGCCTGGCCAAGGAGCAGGCCGATTACAAGGAGTACGCTCTGGCGGACGCGATCAAGGAGCTGTTGCCCATCGTGGACAGCTTCGATCGGGCGATCAAGCACGAAGGCGGCGAAGACAAAGACTTTCGCTCCGGCGTCGAGCTCATCAACCGCCAGTTGCACGATGCCCTGGCCAAGCTCGGGGTGCGGCCCATCCCGGCGCAAGGCGAGCCGTTCGACCCCCACCTCCACCAGGCGGTCCAGATCGTGGACACCGACGAGGTGCCGGACCACCACGTCCTGGAAGAGCTGCAACGGGGATACAAACTGAAGGACCGGTTGCTGCGCCCGGCCATGGTCCGGGTCGCGCGCAACCCGAAGAAGCCATAAGGCGGACATCTGGCCACGCAAGCAAAACGCGACTATTACGAGGTCCTGGGTGTAGGCCGCAGTGCGGGCGACCAGGAGATCAAGAGCGCTTACCGCAAGCTCGCCATGCAGTATCACCCAGACCGCAACCCGGGAAACCCGGAGGCGGAGGAACGCTTCAAGGAGTGCAGCGAAGCCTATGCCGTGCTCTCCGACGCCAACAAGCGCGCCCAGTACGACCAGTTCGGTCATGCCGGGGTGAATGGCGGCGCGGTGCAGTTCGATCCATCGATCTTCAACGACATCCTGAGCGACCTGTTCGGGGGGTCGGACTTCTTTGGGTTCGGCGATCTGTTCGGCGGCGGAGGCCGCCGCCGCAGCCGTGCCCAGCGCGGCGCCGACCTGCGGGAGGACATCACCCTCGAATTCGAAGAGGCGGTGTTCGGGGTCAAGAAGGAGATCACCTACCGCCGCCACGAGATCTGCGAGCAATGCCACGGTTCGGGCGCGGCGCCCGGAAAGGCCCCGACCACCTGCCAGCAGTGCGGCGGGCGCGGCCAGGTCCGCTACCAGCAGGGGTTCTTCAGCGTGTCGCGTACCTGCCCGGCCTGCGGCGGCGTGGGCAGCGTGATCACCGATCCCTGCAAGAGCTGCAAGGGGCAGGGGCGGGTCCAGAAGCAGCGCACGAAGGAGATCGAGATTCCCGCCGGTGTCGAGGACGGCATGCGCGTCCGGCTGGCCGATGCCGGAGAGGCCGGCACGCACGGCGGCCCGCAGGGCGACCTCTATGTTGTCCTGCACGTGAAGGAGCACCCATTCTTCGCCCGCGAGGGCAACGACCTGCATTGCGTGCTGCCGATCTCCTACCCCCAGGCCGCCCTAGGGACGGAGCTGAAGGTGCCCACCCTGGACGGCGAGCACGCGCTGAAGGTGCCGGACGGCACCCAGAGCGGCACCGTCTTTCGGTTGAAAGGGAAGGGCGTCCCGCTGCTGAACGGCCGCGGAAAAGGCGACCTGTTCGTCGAAGTCCGAGTGCAGACCCCGAGCAAGCTCAGCAAGCGCGAGAAGGAGCTCCTGCAAGAGCTCGATTCCTTGCGCCGGGTGGATAACAAACCGGAACAACGGACGCTCTTCAGCAAAGTGAAGGACATCTTTCAGTAGCGTCGTCGGTCGTCGGCCGTCAGAGTCCTGTAGCGTTCCTCCTTAGCCCTCATGACCAACGACCGAGGACCGAGGACTGACAACTCTTCTCATGACCCGCCGCCGATGGATCGCGGACGAAGTCTCCGGCGACCGCGCCACGCTGTTGGGCGAACACGCCGAGCATCTGGCGCGCGTGCTGCGCGCCCGGGTGGGCCAGGAGTTCGACATCGCGGGGGGCGGGCGCGTGCGCCGCGGGCGGATCATCAGCATCAGCCCTGAGCGCGTTGACTTCGAGCTGGCGGAAGACGTCCCTGCTTCTGATCTGCCAAAGATCCATCTTGTGCTCGCCATCTTCAAGTTCGACCGCTTCGAATGGGCCATCGAGAAGGCGACCGAGCTGGGGGTGGCGCGGGTCACGCCTGTGATCGCCCGCAGGACCGACGCCCATCTGGCGGCGTCGGCCGGCAAGCGAGTGGAGCGCTGGAAGCGCATCGCCCGCGAAGCGGCGGAGCAGTCGCGCCGGGCGTTGCCGCCGGAAGTGGCTGATCCCGTGAAGCTGGCGAGTGTCCTGAGCGTCGCCGGCGGCACGCGCATCGTCCTGGCCGAGTCCGAGACGGGCGTCACGCTCAAGCAGGCGCTTGCTTCGACGACCGAGCCTGTGACATTGGCCATCGGCCCGGAAGGTGGCTGGACCGACGACGAATCGAAGCGATTCGTTGAGCACGGATGGGTCGCCGCCTCGCTGGGCACGACCATCCTGCGGGCCGAGACGGCCGCCATCGCGGCGCTCGCTGTCGCCCTGGCGGAACTCATGGCGGGCGACTAGAGCCTTTTTCCACATTCCGGTTGTTTTCCTCATTGCTGTGGGGGCCTGAGTCTCACATAATGGCCTGCTCCCAGGCGTTCCGCGCGCAGTGTCCGTATCCCGCAAAAACGTCGAGCTCAACGACGCACAGCGACGAGCTGTGGAGCACGTGCACGGCCCCATGCTGGTGGTGGCCGGTGCGGGTACCGGCAAGACGACCGTGCTCACCGAGCGCATCGCGCGCCTTATCGCGCAGCGGCACGCCCGTGCCGATGAGATCCTGGCGGTCACATACGGGGACGAGGCGGCTCGGGAGATGCGCGAGCGCGTAGCCGCCAAACTCGGCATCGATTCCGCCGACCTCCAGGCCCACACCTTCCATGGCTACTGCTTCGGGTTGCTGAAGCGTGCGCGCAAGGAATTCGAAGTCCTCGACGAGCAGGACCTCTGGATCTACCTGCGGCGTCGCGTTTCGGAACTCGGCCTGAAGCATTTCATCAAGGCGGCGAATGTCGGAGAGTTCCTCGGCGACCTGCTGCAGTTCTTCAGCCGCTGCCACGACGAGCTGAAGACGACGGAAGATTTTCGCCGCTACATCGAATCGGCGATCGCAGAGAACCGCCCGCTGCCGCGGGTGGTGCGTTCGAAGGTCCTGGAGCAGACGCCACGCGAGGAGATGATCGCCCGCTGCCGCGAGATCGCGAGCGTGTACGAAAAGGTGGAGCGCATGCTGGCGGCCGACAATTTCGGCACCTTCGACCACATGATCACCGGCGCGGTCCGATTGCTGCGCAGCGATCCGCAGCGCCTGCAAGAGGAGCGGGCGCGCGCCCGCTTCATCCTGATCGACGAATTCCAGGACGCCAACCTGGCGCAGATCGAGCTGGTACACCTGCTGGGAGGCGAAAGCGCCAACGTGTTCGCGGTGGGAGATCCCGATCAGGCCATCTACCGCTTCCGCGGCGCTACCGCCGGGGCGTTCGAGCAGTTCCTGGCGCGCTTTTCCGCAACCAAGGGCGTGACCCTGGAAGAGAACCAGCGCTCCACCTCCGGGATCCTCCGTGGCGCTTTCACCGTGATCTCGAAGAACCCGAAGATCACGCGCCCGGGTGGAGCCATCGCCGCCGAGTTCGAACGGCATCCGCTCCGCTCGGCCCGCGAGGAGCGCGCTCGCGACGACGGTGAGCCGATCCTTCCCGAGACCATTCACGTCGTGTACGCGCCGCCGCAGGCGCAGGAGCGCGGGCGGAACATCGAGACCTCGCAGGTGCAGGCGGCGGAAGTGGCTTCGTGCATCGCCGACCTCCACGATGCCAGCGGCGCGCCTTGGTCTGATTTCGCGGTGCTGTACCGCATCAACACCCACCGCGACGACCTGGCGGAGGAACTGGCCGCTCGCGACATCCCGTTCATCGTGCGCAGCTTGGACGTGTTGGATGTTCCGCAGGTGCGCGACCTGCTCGCCATCCTGCGCGCCGCGGTGAACCCGGGCGACAGCATCAGCGTGCTGCGCGTGTCGGCACTGTCGCAGTTCCGCATCGACCCTTACGAGCTGCGGCGCTGTCTTCTCGCTACCGGACGGGATGGCTCGATGACCGAGGTCTTGCGCAGCGTCCCCGGCGGTGTGGAAGTCCTGGCTGCGCTCGACCAGGCGCGCACCACCGCAGCAGCGAAGAAATGGAAGCTGCTGGACGCGCTCTCGCCGCTGATCCGCCAGTTCCGGTTGCGGAAGACATCGCAGGCCATGTCGGCGCTGATGCAATTCGCCCACAAGTGGACCGAGAAGCCGATCACCAAAGAGCCGACGATCGCCGGCTTCATCCAATACCTGGATTACTTCGTCGAGGCGCGCGGATCGGTACCGCTGCCGATGTCCGAGGGAGAGAATGCGGTGCAATTGATGACCGCGCACACCGCCAAGGGTCTGGAGTTCCGCAATGTGTTCATCATCCGCGCGAACTCCGGCTCGTTCCCACTCAATCACCGCGAGCCGCTGTTCGAATTTCCCGCAGGGCTCCGGGACGTGCGGGTGAGCGGCGACGCCGACCCTAAGCAGTTGCACAACGAGGAGGAGCGGCGCCTTTTCTACGTGGCCATGACGCGCGCCCAGGACAACCTGACCATCTGTGCCCGGCCGACCTCGAAGGGGGAGCCGCCCGGCGTCTTCGTCCGCGAGTTGATGTCGGACCGTTCGATCAAAGATGTGCTGGTCACCCGGCAGGCGCGCCCCTATCGGCTCACTCTGGCGGCCGGTGCGGCGGCGGTGGCGGCCTCGTCGGCAGCTTCGTGGATGCAGCTGGAACCGCGTCCCGAGCTGTTGCAGGAAGCGTTGAGCGCGTCGGCCATCGAGACTTACAACACCTGTCCGCTGAAGTTCAAGATCCAGCGCGACTGGCGACTGCCGGAGGAACCGGTCGCCACCATGCAGTTCGGCTCGGTGATGCACAGCGTCCTGCGCAACCATTACGAGGCGCAACGTACCGGACGCCCACAAAGCGACGACGAGGTCATTGCAGTGTTTTGTACGCTGCTCGAGCAGGCGAAGATCGCGGACCGGGATCAGCGCGAGCTTTACGAGATGCAGGGTATCCGCGAACTGCGCGAGTTCCTGGCGTTGCGGCGCGCAGAGCCGGCGGTGGACGTCCTGGCGACGGAGAAGTCGTTCCAGATCGAGCTCGGCGGGGCAAAAGTCGTCGGCCGAATGGACCGCATCGACCGGCTTGCCGGCGGCCGCGTCGCCATCATCGACTACAAGAGTGGGCGACCGAAGGACCAGGAGGCCGCCGATGAAAGCCTTCAGCTATCGATCTACGCGATCGCGGCGGAGCGTGGCCTGAAACTTGCTCCGGAACGGCTGGTGCTCTACAACCTGGAGACCAATCAGGCGGTGGAGACGCGGCGCACAGAGGCCGAACTGCTGAAAGCGGAGCAAAGGGTCCGCGAAGTCGCCGGGCGTATCGCCGCTGGAGACTTTGCGCCGGATCCCAAGGTGCACGTCTGCAAGCGCTGCACCTACCGCGAGGTTTGTCCGGCCACCGAGGAGCGGCTGTTCGAGCTCCAGGAACTTGCCAAGCCCGCAGGAGTGAACTGATGCTCGACATCGTGCTGGCCGTGGTCGCGATCGTCGTTGCCGGGGCCGCGCTCTACATGGCGTCGCGCCGGCCGCCCGCCGACGACCAGACGCTGCAGGCGGTCCGCAACGACCTCAGCCTGCTGCGCGAGACCACCGACCGCTCCATCAAGCAGATCACCGACGTCTTCGCGCAGCAGTTGCAGGGGATCGGCTCCAACGTGCAGACCGCGCTGGCGGCCGTAAACTCAGATGTCTCGCGCTCGATGTCCGACACCACCAGGGCGGTGAACGACCGCATCGCCAATGTGCAGGCCACCTTCGGCGCGCTGCAGAAGCAGGTCGGCGAGATGACCGAGCAGGCCCGCAGCCTGGCCGAGATCTCGAAGTCGATCTCATCACTCGAACACATCCTGAGCGCGCCGAAACTACGCGGCGGCTTCGGCGAGGCCCAGCTCGAGAACCTGCTCGCCATGGTCTTCCCCCGCGAGCACTTCGAGGTGCAGTACCGCTTCGAGGGAGCCGGAGAGGTCGCCGACGCCGTGATCAGGTTCCCCCAGGGCATGGTCGCCATCGATTCCAAGTTCCCGCTGGAGAATTTCCGGCGCATGGCAGAAGCGAACAACGACGGCGATCGGAAGAGCGCACGCCGTGAGTTCCTGAAGGACACCAAGAAGCGGATCGACGAGATCGCGACCAAGTACATCCGCCCCGCCGACGGCACGCTGCCCTTCGCGCTCATGTACGTGCCGGCGGAGAACGTCTATTACGAAGCGATCATTCGCGACGAGGAAGGCAACGATCTTTACAACTACTGCACGCAGAAACGGGTGATGCCGGTGTCGCCCAATTCCTTGTACGCGTACCTGCAGACCATTGTCGTCGGGATGAAGAGCCTGTCGGTGAGCCAGCGCGCGGAAACCATCCTGCACGAGATCGAGTCGCTGCACCTCGAGCTCGTCAAGTTCACCCGGACGTACGGAGTCCTGGGCACGCATCTGAGGAATGCAGAAAAGAGCTACGACGACAGCCAGCGCGCGCTCGACAAGGTACAGGACCGACTCGATCGCCTGGCCGGAGCCGGCGCCGAACAGCCGGAGCTGCCGCTGGAAGGGAAGCACGCGCTCGGCGCGGGCGGGAATTGAGCGCAAAAACTCTGGGGACGCTCGTCGCGTCCCCAACTTTGCCTTTCGGCAACTAGCTTAGTGTTTCTTCTTCTTTGCTTTCTTTTTCTTCGTTGCCATGGTTCCTATTCTCCCTTCCATTCTTCATGGATGTGCAACCTGACTACTGTTGCGACTGATGAATGTATAGAGTCAATGAATTTTGATGTCAAGCGAAAAATCGAATCAAGGTAGTTACTTCAAGGAACGCACTTCGCGTGCTTCACGATGTTCCGACGAAGAAATTCTTCCGCGCGCGTCGTGCTCGATCGCTAGCGCGCAGACCCCATCTCCAGGATGGCTCGCTTCAATCGCTCGTGACTTTGCAGCCCGCGCAGATATGCGGTCTCCTCATCCGCGGCTTTCGAGCGGATGATATTCGCCAGCGATATCTTCTCGTCCTCGCTCCAGCGAGCGATGTCGGGGACCAGCGACAGCGCCGCCGTCCAATCGTCGAGCGCTTTCCGTTCGAGTTCGGTCCAGCCCGCGACGTTGACGCCGAGCGTGCGCGAAAGGTCTTTGCGCGTCTCGCGGCGCATCGCTTCCGGATCGCCGCCGAACCTCTTCGCCATGTGCCGCTGCACGGCGATCCCGAGCGACCGAGTGGAGAAGCGGTCCCACAAGCCGCGCACGGTCCCGCGCATCTCGTAGAACACGTGCCCGGCGGCGAGCTTTCGCAGCGTCCTCGCTGATGTGCGGTGGCTGGGATCGGCTGCGATCTTGCGCTCCTCACGTTGCGCGAGCGCGAGCAAGGCAGGGCGTCCGGGCCGGAAGCCCAGTTTGCGATAGAACCAGAACGCGCCCGACTTGATCGCCTCCTCGTTGCCGGCGCCGAGCTGGTACGGATAGACCGAGAAGCAGGTGTATCCATACAACTGGCGGAACAGGTGGAGGATCTTGGAGTAGATCCAGGCGCTCTCGCCGTCGCGGTAGGCGTAAAAGGTGTTGAAGCCGATCTCCACCCATTCGAACAGCCCGATGTCCTCGATGTAGCCGATGGGAACGCCGTTCTTCACTGTCAGTCCGGCGTGGTAGGCGCGCAACGGCAGGCGCCGGCCAGGCGGCAGCCCCCAGAGGAAGATGCTGATGCCGCGGCCGGGCCGCGCCTCGACCACCTGGGTAGGATCGCCGCGCGTGGTGCCCCACAGCTCGCGGTAGCGGATGGTGACCGCGGTCTGCTCCATGTCCAGAACCTTCTCGCCTTCGGCGCGGGAGAGCCGGCGGACGGGAATGTCCGGTGAAGCGAGCTCCTCCTCGATCGACACCTGGCGGCGTTGGATGAATCCGGCGCGATGGAAGAAATGCCTCTTCACCGGCCAGCGAAAATTGGTCCGCGAGGCCGGCGCATCACCCAAATCCCAGTTCAGCGTGACGCCCAGCGCGTCGTAGATCTCGGTCTTGTGGGCGATGGGGAGCTGCAATCGCTCGAAGCGCTCCATCAGCCAGGGAAAATCGTTCCCTCGATTGGCGGAATGTAGCCATTCCAAATACGGGACATCGGCTTCGACCAGCGAATCGTCTTCGAGAAGGGGGAGAAAGCGCGGCAGGGTCGCCGCCATGCGCGACGACTGCTCCTCTGTGTCCCACTCGGCCGTGACTTGCTCGCCGTACTTCCTCCAGAGCCAGCGCGCGACTTCATAGGTGAATGTGTCGGAGAGAACGGTACCAGCGATGCCCGAGACATCCTCCGGGTCGAAGGTTGTCATGTCGGCGCCTGACTGGCGCAGCCGCTGGACGCGGTCACCGATCGTCGCCAGGAGTTCGTCACTCAACGACAGAACGCGCGCGCTCGGCGGGAACGCGCGCAGGAACAGGAGCACATCGTGGACCCTGATGAGGGTTGCGGGATCGTCGAGCCGTGCGCGGCGTAGGGAACGCAGCAGCGGCTCGAACGCGACCCGCTCGCCGCGGACGTAGCGGCTGCGTGCCTGTTCCAGGCGGGCCAGCATCGTTGCCATAGTGTCTCGGATGTTCGCGCAAGTGTATTAGCTCGACCGGCGGAATGCGAGGACGGCGTTCAGTCCGCCGAAGGCGAACGAATTCGACAGCGCGTATTCGAGCGGCACGGACCGGCCGTGGTTGGGGACGACGTCGAGGTCGCACTGCGGGTCGGGCGTGTTGTAGTTCGCCGTGGGAGGCAGGAAGCCTTCGCGGAGGGCAAGCAACGTCGCCACCGCTTCCAGCGCTCCCGCAGCGCCCAGCGCGTGTCCGTGCATGGACTTTGTGGAACTCACCGCGAGATGGCCCGCGCGGCCGAAGACCTGGTGGGTGGCCTCGCTTTCTGTAGCATCGTTCTGCGGCGTGCCGGTGCCGTGGGCATTGATGTATCCGATGGCAGCTGGGTCGATGCCCGCATCCTCCAGCGCCGCTCTCATCGCCCGGGCCGCGCCTTCGGCGGAAGGCCGCGTGAGGTGGAAGGCATCGGACGACATGCCGAATCCGACGATCTCCCCATGCACCTTCGCGCCGCGGGCTTTCGCCGCCTCCAGCGGTTCCAGCGCCAGCATGGCGGCGCCTTCGCCGAGGATCATCCCCTGGCGGTCCTTGGAGAACGGCCGGCAGGTGTCGGGCGCGACCACCCGCATCGCCTCCCACGCTTTCAACATGCCCAGGCTGAAGGGTGCTTCGCTACCGCCGGCGATCGCCATCTCGGCGCGGCCGTCGCGCACCATGCAGAAGGCTTCGCCGATGGCATGGTTAGCCGACGAGCAGGCGGTTGAGATGGTGAACGCCGGGCCAGTGATGCCGAATTCCATCGAGATGTGGCTGGCGGCGGCGTTGGCCATGGTGCGCGGGATGGTGAGCGGATGCACGCGTCCGCTCTTCTTGCCGTACAGTTCGACGAATTGCTGGTCCTCCGACGTTTGTCCGCCGGTGCAGGAGCCGGTGATGATCGCGGTTTGCTCAGCCAGCGCCGGATCAAGCCTTCGGGTAGAGACGCCCGTCAGGGCGTCTCCAAGCCCGGCGTCGCGAATCGCCTCGCGCGCCGCGACCAGCGCGAACTGGGTGAAGCGGTCGAGCTGCACGCACTTGTCCTCGGCAAAATGCTGTGTGGGCAGGAAGCCGCGCACCTCGGCGGCATTCTGGAAGCGGAGGAGGGAAGCGTCCACCAATTCCATGCGCTGGATGGCGCTCCGTCCGTCGCGCAACGCGCTCCAGCACTCGGAAACGTCGTTGCCGAGGGCGCAGATCATGCCCATGCCAGTGACCGCGACGCGCCGCATAGTCAGCGAGGTCCAGCGGCGGCCAGCAGCGCCTTCACCCCTTCGATCATCTGGCGCACGCTGCGGATGGAGCGCGCCTGCTCGTCGGGGACGGAGATGTCGAACGCCCCTTCGACTTCGAACAACAGGGTAGTGGCGTCAAGGGAGTCGATGCCCAGTTCCTCGAAGGAGCTGTCGGCCCGCACCTGCTCACGCGGCAGACGCTTGATGGCGGCCACCAGGGCAAGGACTTGCTCGGTGACCGGATCGGGGAGCGGTTCGGGCATGGCGCTCATAGTCGAATAGATGGCGCAGAAGGCCTGAAAGTATCGCATACCGCGGCGCTCACACGTAGGTGTGAGCGCGGTCATAGATAGCGGTTCCGCCGCGGGTCTAGAGTCTGCTGTTCGGATGCTCTTCAAGACCCTGAGCGCCGCGGTCTATGGCATCGATGCGCACATCATCGATGTCGAGGTGGACGTGTCGGCGATGGCGGCGATGCAGGACAATTTCACCACCGTCGGCCTGCCTGACGCCGCTGTCCGCGAGAGCCGGGAGCGCGTCCGCTCGGCGCTGCGCAATTGCGGATACGAAGTCCCACCCACGCGGATCACGGTGAACCTGGCGCCCGCCGACATCAAGAAAGAAGGCTCGGGCTTCGACCTGCCCATGGCACTCGGCATCCTGGGAGCGTACGGCGCGCTCACCCGCAAGGAGATCCCCGACCACGTCTTCGTCGGGGAGCTTTCGCTCGATGGCGGGGTGCGCGCCATCCGGGGCGCGCTGCCGGTCGCGGTCGCGGCCCGCGCCCGCAAGATCCGCGGTCTCATCGTTCCCGAGGCCAATGCCCGCGAAGCCGCGGTGGTCAGCGACGTCGACGTCTATCCCGTGCGCTCGCTGATCGACGTGGTCAACCTGCTCAACGGGCGGAATGGGATCCAGCCGGTGAAAGTGGACCCACAGGCGGTGCTGAACGAGTCGCGGCGCTTCCTGGTCGACTTCCGCGACGTGCGCGGGCAACAGACCGCGAAGCGCGCCCTGGAGGTCGCCTGCGCCGGCGGCCACAACATCCTGATGATCGGCCCGCCGGGCTCGGGCAAGACCATGCTCGCCAAGCGCGTGCCCACCATCCTGCCGCCCCTGACCTTCGATGAGGCCCTGGAGACCACCAAGATCCACTCCGTCGCCGGGGTACTCGACAGCGGCACGGGGCTGGTGGCAGTGCGGCCGTTCCGCGCGCCCCATCACACCATCTCCGACGCCGGGCTGATCGGCGGCGGCGTCATCCCGCGGCCGGGGGAAGTCTCCCTGGCGCACAACGGCGTGCTCTTCCTCGACGAATTGCCGGAGTTCCCGCGCAACGTGCTTGAGGTAATGCGGCAACCTTTGGAAGATGGGACGGTCTGTATCGCGCGCGCCTCCATGTCGCTGACCTTCCCGGCGCGCTTCATGCTGGCGGCGGCGATGAACCCGTGCGCCTGTGGCTTCCACAATGATTTGACCCGCGAGTGCCATTGCACGCCACCGATGATCCAGCGCTACCTGTCGAAGATCTCGGGACCGCTGATGGACCGCATCGACATCCACATCGACGTCCCGGCAGTGAAGTACAAGGAGCTGCGCAGCGGAGCGGCGCCCGAAGGCTCGGACCACATCCGCGAGCGGGTCATCGGTGCCCGCCAGGTGCAGTTGCAACGCTTCGCCGGAGCCGGGGAGCGGATCTACTGCAACGCCCAGATGCAGTCACGCCAGATCCGTACTTTTTGCGAGTTATCAGCGGACTGCGAGCGCCTGCTGGAGCGGGCGATGCAGCAGCAGGGGCTGAGCGCCCGCGCCCACGACCGCATTTTGAAGGTGGCGCGCACCGTCGCGGATCTGGAGGGCACGCCGGCCATTGATCCCAAGCACATCGCCGAAGCCATCCAGTATCGGACGCTCGACCGCACCTATTGGGCCTAGGCCTCTAAGTCTTTGAAAATATTGTCAGTTGTACGATTCTTCTTGACCTGTGGGTGAGCAATCACTAAGGTAAAGGAGGTTTGGTAGTGGCCGTTGTTTCCGAAGAGAGAAAATCCCCTCAAAAAGAGCAACTTAGGATAGGGCTCCGGCATCTATGAGATTGTCCCGTGCCCGATTCTTCGGAAGCCCAACAGCAGCAACAACTTAGCCGTGTCCAGGCGCAACTTGCCGGATGTCGGCGGGTTCCAAAGGACGGCCTTCAAGCCATCGCCGGAGTTGGAGTCCAAGGGGCTCCGGGGACTGGGCGATCCGAACCTCGGTAGGAGAAAAACATGGAAATGCGTTCTGATCTGATCCACGAAGCGTTGCGCACCGTCAGCAACCGTTACACGCTGTGCCAGCTGGCGTCGAAGGCGACGCGCAAGTTTCACAAGCCGAACACCCGCATCCAGGACACGATGAACGAGATCCTGGAGAAGTTCGGTGAGGCATCGGGCGATGCTTCTCGAGTAGTGTCGACCGGCGCAGGGGTTGCCGAAAGCCGCCGACGCGCTGCATAATAGGACTTCGCGGCGCGCCCGCGCCGCGAACTGGTTTTCAAATTTCAATTTCCGTTTGATCGACCCGGTCGTTTCCGACCCCCCTCAATCCGGACAATCCCAGTAGGTGGTTATGACCATAGCCGAACTGAAAGAAAAGAACATCACGGAGCTGACCCGCATCGCGCGCACCCTCGACCTGCCTGGCGCCAGCGGCCTCCGCAAGCAGGACCTGATCTTCAAGATCCTCCAGGCGCAATCGGAAAAGGAAGGGCACATCTTCGCCGAAGGCGTGCTGGAGATCCTCCCCGACGGATACGGCTTCCTGCGCTCTCCCGACTACAACTACCTGCCCGGTCCGGACGACATCTACGTTTCGCCCTCGCAGATCCGCAAGTTCGACCTCAAGACCGGCGACACGGTCAGCGGCCAGGTGCGCCCGCCGCACGAGGGAGAGAAATATTTCGCGCTGGTGAAGATCGAGGCGGTGAACTTCGAATCACCCGACGAAGCGCGCAACAAGATCCTGTTCGACAACCTGACGCCGCTCTACCCGCAGGAGCGCATCAAGCTGGAGACCCTGAAGGAGAACATCGGCGCCCGGGTCATGGACCTGCTGACGCCGCTGGGCAAGGGGCAGCGCGCCCTGATCGTCAGCCCGCCGCGCGCCGGCAAGACGATGATCCTGCAGAACATCGCCAACTCCATCACCACCAACCACCCTGAGGTCGTGCTCATCGTGCTGCTGATCGACGAGCGCCCGGAAGAAGTCACCGACATGCAGCGCTCGGTCAAGGGCGAGGTCATCAGTTCGACCTTCGACGAGCCCGCAGCGCGTCACGTGCAGGTGGCGGAGATGGTGATCGAGAAGGCCAAGCGCCTGGTAGAGCACAAGCGCGACGTGGTGATCCTGCTGGATTCGATCACGCGCCTGGCACGCGCCTACAACACCATCGTGCCGCCGTCGGGCAAGGTGCTGTCGGGCGGCGTG
The DNA here is from genome assembly GCA_035543055.1 of Terriglobales bacterium. NCBI lineage: Bacteria > Pseudomonadati > Acidobacteriota > Terriglobia > Terriglobales > Terriglobales bacterium. Next base: position 20,900 of record DATKKJ010000021.1, read on the forward strand.
GATTCCAACGCCCTGCAGCGCCCGAAGCGCTTCTTCGGCGCGGCCCGCAACATCGAGGAAGGGGGTTCGCTGAGCATCATCGCCACCGCCCTGATCGAGACCGGCAGCCGCATGGACGACGTGATCTTCGAAGAATTCAAGGGGACCGGCAACTCGGAGGTGATCCTGGACCGGAAGCTGAGCGACAAGCGCGTGTTCCCGGCCATCGACATCCAGCGCTCGGGCACCCGCAAAGAAGAGCTCATCATCCCCAAGGACGACCTGGCGCGCATCTGGGTGCTGCGCAAGGTGCTGACCCCGCTCTCCCCCGTCGAGGCCATGGAGCTGCTCATCGACAAGCTGAGCAAGACCAAAACCAACGGCGAGTTTCTCAGCAACATGAGTTCCTTGTAGCGCATAGTCCAAAGTGCATAGCAACAAAGAGCCCGGCTGATGCCGGGCTTTCTGTTTTGGGACGAGCTCTCTTTCGGAACAGGCTTAGGAAGTTTTCTTCACGTGTTGGCACCCGGACGAGGTGGGGCCGGTCTTCCCGCAGGCCAAGGCCATAGTCTCGAAGACCTTCTCGTGCTTGAAGGAAGGCTTGCGGTAAGGCTTCTTGCCCGATTTCGGCGGCTTGGTGTGCGCTGATTTCTCGTTACTCATGTGGATGAGCGGCAAAGCACGACCGCGGTAGCTGAGCCCTGCTTGCCGAGACGCCACATCATAACCCGAAAGCGACGGCGACTCCAACAACCGTTAGTAATAGGAAAGACTGCCCTCGCGACGGGCATAGCGCAGGGCACGTCCGAACAGCCAGACGCTAAGCGGCAAAAGGACGAGGGTGTAGACCGCCAGGACGGCCAGGGGCCGGGCTAGTGTCCCCCAATCAGCATCGTGGAGGAGCGCCAGGCGCAGGCCGTCGAGGGAATGAGTGATGGGGATGAGTTCCCCCACCTGGCGCAGGGGTGAGGGCAGCGCCGAGACCGGGAAGGTGGCCCCCGTGAGCAACCAGAGCAGCGAGCCGAGCAGCCACACCATTCCGGCGCCTCGCTGGAGGGCGACTTGTACAGCCGCAATGGCGATGCCGGCCGCTACGGCGATGGCCATCGAGAGGACGAAGACGGCCAACGCGCCCGCGATGTTCGGGTGGGCCAGTTCCACGCGAAATACGACCACCCCGACCACCAGGTAGAACGCCAGGTGCAAGGTGCGGGTAAAGAAGGCCGATGCGGCGGTCAGGAACACCAGTTCCGGCTCCGGCGTGGAGGTGGTCATCAGGACTTCCATCGTCCCGGTCAGCTGGGCTTCATGGATGCTGTTGACGAAGGAGGCGACCCCGGCCACGAAGAATCCGTAAAGGCCGGTCCCCAGCAGCAGGAAGGGGAAATAGTCCACGCCGTCCGGCCGGAAGCCGGGGCCGACGGCGCGGGCCAGATAGTAGAAGGCCGCGAGTTCCGCCAGCATGCCGGCAACGTACGTTCCGGAAGCGGCGCGGTAGCGCAGCGCGGTCAGGATGTCGCGGCGGAGGATGACGGAAAGTCTGTCGAGGAGCCCGCTCATCCAACCTCCCCCGGGACTTCGGCGCCCTCGGGCTCGATCTCGCGGAAATAGAACGAACGCAAGTCCTCGATCGAGGTCTGGTGGCCGACGCGACGCTCGGCGGCCACTTCCCCGTGGCGCAGCACGACGACGTGCTGTCCGATGGTCGCTGCTTCCTCGAAATTGTGGGTGGCGAGCAGGATGGTGGTGCCGAGCTCAGAGGTGCGGCGCAGGAGCTGCCACAGGCGCCAGGTGCCGCCGGGGTCGAGGCTGCGCGTCGGCTCGTCGAGCAGGAGCACCGCGGGCCGCTTCAGGAGAGCGCGCGCGATCCCCAAGCGCTGGTACATGCCGCTGGAGAATTTCATCACCAGGGTGTCGCCGACCTCGGCGAGCAGGGAGGCCTCGAGGGCTTGCTGGATGGTCGCCGGGCGCTCTTCGCGCGAGACCTGCTCCAGCGCGGCGAAGAAATCGAGATTCTCGCGGGCGGTCAGCCGGGGAAAGAAGGAGCGCTCGGAGGCCACGGCGAAGCCCACGGAGCGGCGGGCGCGGCGGGCGTCGTCTGCGGTGTCGGCATCGCAGACCAGGACGCGCCCTTCGTCGGGCAGCAGCATGGTGGAGACCAGCTTGAGCAGTGTGGTCTTGCCGCTGCCATTCGGCCCCAGGATCACCAGCACGTCGCCTTCGGCCGCGCGCAGGGAGATCCGTGACAAGGCGCGGGTCACGCCGCGCCGCTCCGCGCCCAACCAGTTCCACAAGGCAGGCCGGTGGCGGAAGAACTTGCTCACGGATTCCAGGGTGACTGTGTCCATGGAAGAGAGAACCGCGGTTGCCGACAGCATACATTCTTCGCCAGCCGATTGCTGCGCCAAACCGGCGCCTGTGGTAGTACTCAGTACTCCGTGACTCCCCTGTTCACCATCGGCTTGCCCGTCTATAACGCGGGGCCATTCCTAGAAGATGCGTTGCGAAGCATCTTTGCGCAGACCTTCTCTGATTGGGAATTGATTGCCGTAGATGATGGCTCGCGAGACGGCAGCGTCGAGGTGTTGCGCCAGCTGAAAGATCCACGAGTGCGGGTGCTGGTGGATGGCGAGCACCGCGGGCTGGGGGCGCGTCTGAATCAGATCGTCTTACAGGCGGCGGGCCGGTACATCGCCCGCATGGACGCGGACGACATGATGCACCCCGAGCGCCTGGTCCGCCAGTTCGCGTTCCTGGATGACCATCCCGAGGTGGACGTCGCCGGGTGCGGGCTGATCAGCTTCGACGCGCACTGCCGGCCGACCAGTGCGCGCCGCCTGCCGGCCGGTCACGCCGAAATCATCGCTGATCCCCTCACCGGGTTCCGCATCGCCCACGCCTCGACCGTCGGCCGGACCGACTGGTGGAGAGAGCATCCGTATAACGAGCGCAATCGCGGCTGCGAGGATTGGGAACTGTGGTTCGGCAGCCGGGGTGACAGCCGCTTTGCCAATCTTGCCGACCCGCTCTACTTCTACCGCGAGGAGCAGGCGTTCTCCTTCGGCGGGTACGCACGCGACAAGGCTGAACTTGCCGCCTTGTTGTGGAGCGATCGTGCAGAGCTAGGTACATTGAATGCGGCTGCGGCGGCCACGGCACACTGGGTGCGGATCGGCGTCTACGGCTTGGCACATGTCATTGGCTTGGAGCAGAGACTGGTACGGAGAAGGGGAGAACCAGTCACCGACGCCGAGGCCGCCGTCTTTCACCAAGCTCTCGAGCGCATCCGCGCCACAGAGCTTCCGCTGACGGGCCGCTAAAGGGCTATTGCTGCGACGGCGCAGGGTTGCCCGCGTTCCGGTCCACAATGTATTCCTCCACCAGCACTGCGACCCAGGCGGCGGTCGGGACCGCCACCAGCGCCCCCAGGATCCCGGCCAGCGCTCCGCCGACGCTCAAGGCGATGATGACCGCCAGCGCCGGCAGATCCACACTGGCGCGCATGATGCGGGGCGTCAGGTAGGCATTCTCGATCTGCTGGTACACGGCGTAGAACACGAGCACGCCAAGCAGCTTCGGCCAGGAATCGAGTCCTGCCACCAGCGCCGCCAGGACCACCGACACCAGCGGACCTACGATGGGAACGATGTTCAGCAACCCAGCCAGGAATCCGAGGGCCGAGGAATACTTGATCTGTAGCGCCGCGAAGGTGATGGTGCTGAGAACGCCCAGGATCAGCATCAACGCCGCCTGTCCCACGAGCCAATGCCGGACCCGCCCCTGGGCCCGGATCAGGGTCGATTGCAGGCGAGCGCGGCGACCGGCCGGAAACAGCGACATCACCCAGTGGAAGGCGCGCTCGCCATCCAGGATGAAGTATGCGGTCAGGATCACCCCGCTGAAGAACGTAAGCAGGCCGCCGGTGACCTTCTTGAACAAGCCGAGCACGCCCCCCACCGCGCCCGCCAGGGTCTGCTGCAGGGTCTGCACGTCAAGGTGCCCAGCCAGCGGCAGTCGCTGGATCCTCTCGGTGATCTGAGCCGCACGGGTGGGCCACTCGGCGATGAGGGACCGAGCGTCGCGCACGATGGGCGGCAGCATGAAGGCGAAGGCCAGTGCGAGCAGGGCCAGCACGCCGATGAGGAGGATGAAGATGGCCAGCCCGCGTCCCGGGTGCCAGCCGCCGATACGGATCCTGCGGATGCCTTCGATCATGGGCGAGAGCACGACCGCAAAGAGGGCGCTCACGTAGGTGAGCAGCAAGACGTCTCGTTCCAGGTAAGCGAAGCACAGCAGGAGAGCGACGCCGAAGGCAAAGAGGATGTCGGAGCGATGATGGGACTCTGCCATAGGGTGCGCGGCCGTACCGGCAGTCTAGTCGCGGAGGATCTCGGTCTTCTCGCTGCTGACCAGGATGCGCTGCAGCTTGTAGCTATCCGCCCAGTCCACCCAGAAGGACCACTGCAATCCCTCGGCGGTCATGTCGAAACGCTCGAGTTCGCGTTCGGTGCCGCGGATGAGCACCTTCTCCCGGCCTTTGTATTCCAACGAGACGTTCGCGGGGGCGTGCTGCCGCGGAACGAAGATACCGAACTGCAGCTTGTCCATGCGGCAGCGGTTATTCTCCGCAGGCTGGCCGCAGGCAGTGGCGATGTAGCGCCACAGCAGGATCTCCCGGTGACTGAAAAAGTAATCGTCCACCACCAGGGTCGAGGGCGGGAGGATGAAAGCCAGCTCCGAGGTCTTCTCTCCCGGCTGGGGCGTGACCTTCTCGATGAGGAAAGTGTCGGACGGCTGCAGGGTGGCCCGCGCCTTTCCCGGGTTCAGCTCCCGCCATTCGTACTTGCGGAGATCGCCGTTCGACATCAACTCCAGCTCCGCCTGCTGCGCCGCCTTCGAGCCGTCCTCCATCTTCAGCTCCGACGTGGTGACGCTGTATCCGGTCTTCTGCTGGATCTGGAAGCTCTCGGTGGCGACCCGCTGCCCGTTCACGAAGACGCCGAAAGAACCGGAATCCACGACCTGGCTCGATTCACCCTTCTTGGCTTCGTTCTTCTTGGGCTTGTCGGCGCAGAGCTGAAGGCTGAACAGCAGGACGAGAACCACGACCGTAGCGGACCGCTTCACATTACCTCCCGAGCTGCAAGCGCTCGATGATCTCGGCCGCGACTTGCGCGACCGTGTGTTGGGTTGTGTCGACGCGCACCTGGGCGCGCAGATAGTGGGGCCGGCGGGTCTCGTAGAGCTCACGGAACCGCGCCTCGTCCTGGAAGAGCGGACGCGAGGTTCCCTGGGGACCGCAGCGCTGGTGGAGCACTTCGTAAGGGGCATCGAGGAAGACCATGGGGTCGCCCGCCTCCGCCAGCAACCAGGCGTTCTCGTCCTGCACGAATGCCCCGCCCCCGAGGGCGGCCACAGTGGGCCGCTCGTGATCGAGTTCGTCGAGCAGTTCGCGCAAAGCCACGGTTTCTGCCTTTCGGAACGCCGCCTCGCCGGAGTCGCGGAAGATCTCGGCCACCGACCGCCTCTCCCGGGCCTCGACGCGGTCATCCAAGTCCACGAACCGCCATCCCAGGCGGGCCGCAAGCTCCCGCCCGACAGTGGTCTTGCCGGCGCCCATGAAGCCGACGAGGAACACCGCGCGATGGCTGGCCATAGGACCGTTCGCTAGAGACGCCTGTGAAGGCGTCTCTACAAGAATTTTCAATGAGAGCTACTGCTTCTTGACGCGGATTTTACCACTGAAGCTGCGGAGCTGGACCGACGACGCCCCCGTATTCGAGGTGCCTGCGAAGGAACGTCCCGGAGTCGGTTGAAATCCGAGGCGGGACTTCTGCTGCAGGGGGAAGTCCTGCTCGACGCTGCCGGAGACCGAGCGGGCAGTCAAGTCAACTGACGCGGTCGTCGGCAGGACCACGTCAATGTCACCCGAGTGGCTGCTAAGAAAATAATCTCCGCCTCCGCTAAAGTTGCCCGCGTAGCGAATGGCCCCCTTAGTAGTGTTGATGGAAACCTTCGGGCCGGTGACTGAATTCAGCTGAACATCGCCTTTGACACTGGTGATCTCCACGTGTCCATTGCTCACGTTGCTGACGGTGACCGGACCTTTGATGGCGTGGATGTGGACATGGGAATTGTTGCAATCCTGGACGGTGATGGCAGCGGCGCTACCCTCCAGGGTCATGTCGCTGCGCACCTTTTCGACGCGGATGGGACCGCCATCGGCGCGCACCGAGAGCATGACGTCGGCGGGGACCTGGATGTCGTAGTCCACCCGGGCTTCGTCCCCGGCGGCCTTTCCGAGGAGTCGGGTCTCGGCTTCGATGCGGTTGCCGGTCTGGCTGGAATCGATTTCGACCTTGTCGGAATGCGCGGTGGTGCTGATGAGGACTTGGCGCGAGCCGGAGGGACGGATGGTGACCGAGCCCGACTCGTTCACCACGTTCAGGGTCGCACCCGAGCCCACGGTATAGCGGAATTCCTTGTGCGCGTCGGCAGCGAACGCGGCGCAGGCAGCCAGGGCGGCGGCCCAGCCCAGATGCTTCAAACAGGTTGATGTCCTACTCATGCCACTCTCTCCTGCCCCGTTCCGGCATTCTACCCCTTGGGGCGCGCCGGTCTCCGGCTTAGTGCAATGAACTCGATACGGCCATCTGATAGAGCATGGCTTTCTGGTCATAGGCGTACATCAGATGGTCTCGAGCCTCCTGGCTCTCCGGATGTTCCGCCAGCCTCTTCTCGGCATCCGCGATGTAGGAATTCACGCTCTTCAGGCTGTCTTCGTACGTTGTCCGCTCGGCGGGAACCAGCTGGGAAACCAGCTGGAGCAACTGAGCGTCTTCGGCATCGACGGCCGCAAGCGAGACCTCGGGAGCGGCAACCGGCTGTAAAGCGACTTCGCTTCCAGGCTGGTTGCGGCGCACGTTGTAAGTGACAACCGCAAACGCGATGAGAACCACCGCGGCCACCGCGACCAGACTCTTGCCGGGGGCCCAGCGGGCCGGTATCACTGCGACTGGGGACGGAAATCGGCCCGTCCCAGCGGGACGCACCAGCCCTTCCCGCTCGAGCGCAGCCTGGATGCCGGTCCACACCTTGGGGCTGGGGTCCACCATCGGCACCAACAGTTTGGCCTGCTCGGCGATGTATTTGAGGTCCGCCACCAGGTCGGAACAGACAGGACAGCTCTCCTGATGAGCTTGCTCCTCGGCGTTACCGCCGCTCTCGATGATGAAGGGAAGCACCTTCTGGAATTCGGCGCATGTCATGACTACATCCTCTCCCCGAGAAAACTCGCCCGTGTCATGGCTCCTCTCATCGGCGTGGGGCCTTTTCGGCTCTGCTCAACTTGAGGAGGTCGCGCAGCTTCATTCTCGCCTTGTGGAGCTGCGATTTGCTGTTGCCGATCGAGCACCCCAGCATCTCGGCGATCTCGTTGTGCTCGTAGCCTTCGATATCGTGCAGCACGAAGATGATGCGATAGCCGGGAGGCAGGCTCTCGATGGCCCGCTCCAGATTGATCCGGTCGATGGAGCCGGCCAGCACGGTGTCCCGCGTCCCGATATCCCTCTTCGGCCCGTCATCCTGCTGAGGCTCCAAGGTCGCTTCCAGCGAAACCTCAGGCAGGCCCTTCTTGCGCAGGTGCATCAGCACCACGTTCACGGCCAGCCGGTGCAACCAGGTGGAGAAGGCGGACTCACCCCGGAACGTCGCGATCTTGCGGTACAGCTGCAGGAACGCCTCCTGGGTCAGGTCTTCGGCCTCGGCCGTGTTGCCGGTCATGCGGAGACACAGCGAATAGACACGGCGTTTGTGGAGACCATACAGGGCCTCGAACGATTCCGCGTCTCCCCGCTTGGCTCGGTCAATCGCCTCTGCCTCTGAGAGCCCGGGAGCTATGATTTTCTTAGCTTGGGTCAATGCCTTCTTCAGGCCGCACTTGTAAGATGCGGCTAAGTACCTGCCCGTTGTACGTGTTGCCGAACGCCTGGGAAACTAGGGCCGCTGTGGAAGGGGCCGAAACCGATGCCGCCCGCTAACCGGGCGGCTCCTCCAAATGACTCGTTTGGTTACCGTTTGGCTACCTGAACAGTCCGATCAGACACCTGTTTTTGTCGTGATCGTCTCGAGCGCATGGGCCTCCGGCCCCTGCCCGGCTCGCCATAGGAGGAAGGCGAAGACGATCCCCAACAGGCTGACTCCAGTCAGGATCCAAAGCATAGGCAGATAGCCCGCCGGATGCGCTGGCGTCGCCCGGAACCGGTCCTGGCTGTAGCCAATGGCCTGGTTCATGATAAGCCAGCCGACCTGCTGGCAGAGCGTCATCAGGGCATAGGCACTGCCCAACCGCCGCTGCTCCACCAGGTAGGCGACCGAGGGCCACATGATCGCGGGGATCAAAGAGAAGGCTACCCCCAGCATTCCCACGGGCAGCCAGAGGGAAGCCTGGGAATAGCCCATCAGCAGGAACACCAGCGGCATCGCTCCCGACCCGATCAACATGAAGGTGGCCCGCTTGCCGACCCGGTCGGCGATCAGGCCGAACACCGGAGTGGCCCACATCGCCATCAGCGGGAGGAAACCGTTCAAGCGGCCGGCCGCTTCCCGCGACCGGCCGTGCGCGCTGATGAAGTAGTCGATGCCGAACAGACGGAACGAGAACACCACTGCGTAGAAGGTGACACACAGGGCGACGATGTACCAGAAGGTCCGCCCGAAGAGGAACGCGTCCCGCACCCTGAGTTTGTCGGTGGCTGCGGCTTCTCCGACCGTGTACAGCCTTTCGCCGCGCGCCTCCAGGACCCAGTAGATGAGTGCAGCCACCACGCAGATCAATCCCGCTGCAATGCCGATATGCAGCGGCCGATACCAGGTGCCGTCGAACGCCCACGATGCCCACGTCGGTGAGTTGTCAGCCAGCCACGAGGCGGCCCGAGCGATCAGCAGATTGACCCCGAAGGCGAAGCTCAGTTCCTTGCCTTTGAACCACTTGGCGATCGCCGTGGTCACGGCGACGATCAGCGGCTCGGCCCCCAGGCCGAGCACAAAACGGGCCGCCAGCATCGACCATGCGTGGCCGCTGATGACCATCCATGCGGACGCGATCAAGCACAGGATGGAGAAGAACGTGATGGATCTCTTCGTTCCGAAGCGGTCGACGATGATCCCACCCACCGCGAGGGCCAGGATCGCGGCGCCGTTGTAAGCGCTGTTCAGGTAGCCGATGACGGAGGCGGAGAAACCGAGCTGGCTCCTGAAAATATCGACCAGTGGATTGATGCTGTCGAAGATGTAGTAATTGCCGAACATAGTCAGGCTGACGAAGATCAGCACCAACCAGCGGTACGCCTTCGGCGGCTGGGGCTTGGGGCCGCCGCTGCGGGGCAGATCAGGGCTGGGACGGTTGTCGCTCGGGGTCTTGGGGTCGTTCATGAAGGGATCGGTCGGGGGCGTCTTCTAGTCAACACGACAATAGAGGACGACCAACTAAGATAACAGAAGTCGGCCCGACTGTCGTGAGACGACTCAAGAACAACCTTCCCAGCCGGGCCACCGCACGGTGCTGGGCCTGCTAGCTCCCGATGTAGCGGGCGTACAGGCTGCGCGCCACCGCGGTGTCGGTGGTCCCCTTGATGATGGCGCGGCCGTCCGGGAACAGCGTCATCTCGTAAGGCTCGTGCCAGAACTTGAGCACGAATTGGTTGTGCTTGACGGTGCCGTGAGGGGCCAGGCGGTTGTTCATCTCGCGGAAATCGATGGGCCGGTGGCGCTCGTGGATCTGCACCGAGTTGCGCCCGCACAGCGTGACGTGCGGGCGGCCCTCCCCGGACAGGTACGGGAACTGGCGGGCGCTGCAGGTGTGGCAATCGCTGCGCGGCCGAGCCGTGGAGATCTCCGAGTGCTCATTCGCCCAGGCATCGAAGGAGAGCAGGGTACGCCGCACCCTGTCGCGGGCGCCGACCAGCAGCTTGATGGCTTCGGTGGCTTCGATGGATGCGACCTGGTTCACCACCGAGTTCAGGATGCCGGAAGTATCGCAGGTTTCGACGGTTCCCTGGGGAGCGGCTGGGAAGATACACGACAGGCATGCCGTCTCTCCGGGCAGGATGTTCATCGTGACCCCATAACTGCCGACCGCGGCGGCGTAGATCCAGGGCAGGGAATTCTTCACGCAGAAGTCGTTCACCAGGTAGCGGGTCTCGAAGTTGTCGGTGCCGTCCGCCACGAGCTGCTCTGTGCCGAGAAGTTCCTCGACATTCTCCGGACGCAGGTCCGCAACTTCTCCCCGAACCTCGAGTTCGGAATTGAAGGTAGCGATCCGGCGCTGGGCCGCGATGGCCTTGGGCAGGGATTCGGCGGCATCGGCCTCGTCGAACAGCGACTGGCGTTGCAGGTTGCTGGGCTCGACGTAATCGCGGTCGAGGATGGTCAGGCGCCCGACGCCGGCGCGGGCGAGCAGCGCGGCGACGGCCGATCCCGTGGCGCCGCAGCCGACCACCGCGACCCGAGACGAGCGCAGGCGGCGCTGACCTTCCGCGCCGATGCCGGAGAACAGCACCTGGCGGGAGTAACGATCTTCAATCGGCATTCGGGGTCCTAACCGTTATTATAAGTGCCGCGATACCCGTGAATTAACCCCGGGCGCTGCTGGTTGCGCGTGCAACGAAAGTTCAGCGGCTGCTCATCTGATAGCTGATCAGCATTGCCGGCGATCGGGCCGGGCACTTGAGGAGAGCTGTCTTTTTGGGATTTCGGTCAGCGCTACAGGCATGGCTGATAGCAGGGGTGTGGTGTGCCCTGGCGGTGGCGGGTGCCGCGCAGACGGGGGCCGGGGTGGCAAATGCCCGCCGTCCGGCGCCGGCGGAAGCCGCCGCGCCGGATCCTGCTCTCACTCAAAGCTCGAATCTGAACCGCCTGGCCGGGTTGCGGGTGCGCGCCATCGAGTTTCGCGGCACCACTCCCCAGGAGAACGCCCACCTGCTGGAGTTGCTCGCCCAGAAGACCGACGAGCCGCTCGACAAGCAGAAGCTCCGCCGCAGCATCCAGAGCCTCTATGCCACCGGCCGGTTCGCCGATCTCCAGGTCGAGGCCGACCGCACACCGCAGAATGAACTCACGCTGGTGTTCATTGCGGAAGAAAATCTGTTCTTCGGGCGCATGCTGGTGATCGGGGCGCCCCGCAAGGGCCCCAACGGCCATCAACTGCTGAACAGCAGCAAGCTGGTGCTGGGAGAGCTTTACACGCGGGAGAAGGTGCAGCGTGGTCTGGAGGGGATGCTGCGCGCCCTGAAGAACAACGGTTTCTACCAGGCGACCATCGTGCCCGAGTACACGAAACATCCGGAGACCCGGCAGATCGATGTCCACTTCCGGGTAAACCCGGGAGAGCAGGCGAAGGTAGGCAAGATCACCATCGACGCAGCGCCGGGAGTGACGGTCGAGCAGGTGATGCAGATCGCGCATCTCCACCCTGGGGACGACGCGTCGTCAAGCCGCTCCGACAGCGCGCTGCAGCGCCTGCGCAAGCACTTTCAGAAGCAGGAACATCTGGAGGCGCAGGTCGCGCTCACCGACCGCACTTACCACCCGGAGAACAACACCTTGGACTACGGTTTCGTCCTCCGGCCCGGGCCGGAAGTGGACATCCGCGTTGAAGGAGCCAGCATCCCCCGCGGCGCGCTCAAGAAGTACATCCCGGTGTACGAGGAAAACGCGGTTGACGATGACCTCTTGAACGAGGGCCGCCGTAATCTACGCGACTACTTCCAGAGTCGTGGATACTTTGATGTGAAGATCGACTACACCGAGAAGGACGAGGCGGACCGCCGCCTGGTGGTCTATGACGTGAACCGCGGGATGCGTCACAAACTGGTCAAGGTGGATGTGGACTGGAGCGATGTCGTCACCCGGCCCCACGGCGAACCCTACTTCAAGACGGACGTGATCCGCGAGCGCATGCTGGTGCAGCCGGCAGGACGCGTGCTCTCCCAAGGGCTGTTCAGCCAGTCGTTGCTGGCTCGCGACCAGCAAGCCATCGAGTACCTTTACAAGTCCAACGGGTTCCTTCAGGTGAAAGTCACCGCGGACGTGCAGGACGACTACCAAGGAGACCCCGGGCGGATGCGGATCGTGGTGCACATCGCCGAAGGTCCGCAGACCCGCGTGGCGTCCCTCACCCTGACCGGCAACGAGCACATCTCTGCCGAGGAGATCAGGGGGCTCATCAGCACGCTGGAGGGACAACCCTGGTCCGAGACCAACATCGCCGGCGACCGGGAAGCGATCATGAACCACTACTTCAATCATGGCTTCCCGGACGTAGAACTCGAAGCGACATCCGCGCCGATTTCCGACGATTCTACCCGCATGGAGGTTACCTTCAAGGTATCGGAGGGCAGGCAGGTATTCGTGAGTCAGGTGCTGGTCACCGGACTGCAGGCTACGCACCCGTTCGTGGTGGACCGCGAGATCACGGTGAAGCCCGGCGATCCCTTGAACCAGAGCGCCATGTTCGACAGCCAGCGCAACCTCTACGACCTGGGTATCTTCAACGAGGTGGACGTCGCCGTCCAGAACCCGGAGGGCGATGATACGCGCAAGAACATGCTCTTCGACATCAAGGAAGCGCGGCGCTGGACTTTCAACTACGGCCTCGGCCTCGAGGTGCAGACAGGGAGCGAGCCCAACAGCAACCTGCCGCAGGGGCGCACCGGGGTCAGCCCGCGCGTCTCCTTCGACCTGACGCGGATCAATTTCCGCGGGCGCAATCACACCCTGTTATTCAAGAGCCACGTCGGACGCCTGGAACAGCGTGCGCTCTTTACCTACCAGGCCCCACGCTGGTTCGACCACAAGAACCTTACCTTCAGCTTCATCAGTTTCTACGACAACACCAACGATATCCGCACCTTCACCTCCCAGCGCCTGGAGGGAGCCTTGCAGTTGGAGCATCGCTGGAGCCGGGCGACGACCTTCCTCTACCGCTTCAGCTACCGCGAGGTGAAGGCCACCAACCTGGTCATCGATCCCGACCTGGTACCGCTGTACTCCAAGCCGGTCCGGATCGGGATGCCCAGCTTCACCTTCATCCGCGACACCCGCGACAACCCCCTCGACTCCCGGCGGGGCCTGTACACGACACTGGACATGGGCATCTCCAGCCGCGTCTTCGGTTCGCAGGCGGGTTTCGTGCGGTTTCTGGGCCAGAACTCGACCTATCATTCCTTCAACAAGGGACGCATCATCCTGGCGCGCTCTACCCGGCTAGGCATCGAACACCCAACCGCCTCCTCCACCTTGCCGGAAGGGGTGATCCCCCTGCCTGAACTGCTGTTCGCGGGCGGCGGGAACTCGCATCGCGGCTTCTCCATCAACCAAGCGGGGCCGCGCGACCTTGATACCGGCTTCCCCCTGGGAGGCCAGGCCTTGTTCGTCAACAATCTCGAGCTGCGGCTGCCGCCTCCGTGGCTGCCCTGGCTCGAGAACAAGGTCAGTCCCGTGTTGTTCTACGACATGGGCAATGTCTTCGCCTCTCCCAGCGACATGTTCCACAGCTTCCTCAAAACGGGGCAGAACAATCTGCAGGAATGCCGCCCGATCAAGCCCACCGATCCGCCCGATTTCAAGCCATTCTGCGATTTCAGCTTCATGTCGCATGCGATCGGCGGCGGCGTCCGCTATAACACTCCTATCGGACCGGTGCGCCTGGACTTCGGCTATAACCTGAATCCGCCGACCTTCCTGGTGGGCCGGGAGAACTCGGTGCAGCAACTCCGGCGGTTCAATTTCTTCTTCAGCATCGGGCAGACCTTCTGATGAGGATCTGGCGACAACTCGCGTTCCTGCTTGCCGTGCTGGCCCCGCTGGCCGCGGCCGGAGAGATGGTGGACCGCATCGTTGCGCGGGTGAATCGCCGCGTCATCCTGGAAAGCGAGGTGGAGGACTCCTTGCGCTACCAGGCCATGGCCGCGGGACGCGATCCGGCGCGCTTCAGCGCGGAGGAGCGCAAGCGGGCCATCGACCAGCTCGTGGACCAGGCGCTGATCGAGGCGCAGATCGACAGAGCGACCCTCGTGCGCGCGTCGAAGGAGGACGTAGAGCGGCAGATCGCGACCATGCGGCGCCAGATCCCCGGCGCTTCCGATGACCAGGGTTGGCGCGCGCTGCTGGCCAGGTACGGGCTCACCGAGAACGACATTGCCCAGCTCGTGGCCGAGCAGCTGAACATCATCCGCTACGTGGACGCCCGCTTCCGTCCCAACATTCACATCGACCAGCGCAGCATCGAGAACTACTACCTGGAGCAGCTGATCCCGCAGCTGCACCGGGACGGCGCGCACGAAGTGCCGCTGGGCGAGGTCTCCGGCAAGATCGAGGAGATCCTGGTCGAGCAACGTATCAACGACCTGATGACGCTTTGGTTGCAGAGCCTCCGCGGGCAGGAGGAGGTGCAGGAACTGCGATGAGCCGCCCGCGCAAACTCGTGTGGGGGACGATCGTGCTCCTTATCGTCGTGGCGCTCTTCGCCGTCTGGTATCTGCGCAGCGACGCGTTACGGGAGAGGGTCGGCGCGGAGGTGATCGCGAGCCTCGAAGCGGCCACCGGCGGCAAGGTGGAAATGGGCTCGTTCCAGTGGAGCCTGTCCCATCTAAGCTTCGAGATCCACGATCTGACGATCCACGGTTTGGAGCCTCCGGGAGAAGCGCCCTTCGTGCACGTCGAACGCGCCGATATCCGAGCCGAGGTGCTCTCCTTGGTCAGCCGCCGAATCGTGCTGCGGCATGTCGCGCTGAAGCGTCCCGTCATCCACGTGATCGTCCATCCGGACGATTCGACCAACACTCCGGTCCCTCTTGCCGAAAAAGGCAGAGCGGAGGCGCTCATTGAGCTGTCGGTCGGGCACATGCAGACCAGCGATGGCCAGCTGCTGCTGAATGCCCAGGCGATCCCACTCGATGTGAACGCCTCGGATGTGACCGCCGAACTTGGGTACCACCCCAAGGACCGGCGCTACGACGTGGAGTTCCACTCGCGAAGCGTGCAGATCGACCATCCGGGCTGGGTGCCGATCAAGGGACAGGCAGACGCCCGCTTGAACATGTGGCCGGGCAGGATCGAGGTGAAGGCATTCCAGCTCACGTCGGGGCGCTCGCATCTCGAGTTCACCGGAAGTGCGGCCAATCTCGCGAACCCGGAAGCCGACATCATCTACAAGGCTTCTCTCGATGCGGGCGAGGCGGCCGCGATCGTCCAGGTGCCCGGCCTTCGTTCCGGCAGCATCGAGGTGAGCGGGCAGGCGGCGTACGCAGCGCGTGCACTCTCCTCCGTCGGGAAGGTGATCGTGAAGAACGGGGAGTGGCGAGACTCCCATGCGCAGGCCTTCGTGCATGGGGGCGCGCAATTCACCGCCAACCGCGATCGCATCATCCTCTCCAGCATCTTCGCGACCGCGCTCGGCGGAACCGTGAACGGCGCCGGCGAGATCCGAGGCTGGAGCTCCGGCAATCGGCCCGCAGGTGCCGGGGCCAAGGAGCCGGCCGCATCCGGGGTGCTGAACCTGCGCGTGAACGGCCTCCAGCTACACCAGTTGGTTGACGTCCTGGGGGCGCGGTCGGCCACGCTCCGAAGGGTCGCCCCCGCCGGCAGCATCGCGGGCACGCTCCGCGCTCAGTGGACGGGATCGTTGTACAACCTGCAGACGGCGATGGATCTCGACGTGGTCCCGCCGGCGGCTCCCACTCCCGATCAGCTTCCCGTGACCGCCCGGGTGAAAGCGACCTATCATCGCGGGACGCAAACGATCGATGTGCCGCAGCTCAACCTGGCGACGCGCACGACGCGGGTGGACGCCACCGGCGTCCTGGGCTCGACCACTGCCGATCTGCGCGTCGCCGTGAACTCTACCGACCTTTCTGATCTCGCTCCGGTGCTGGCGCTGGTCGGGTCCGATGCGCTGCCCGCCTACATCCACGGGCGTGCGTCGTTCACCGGCACGATCGCGGGAAAACTCGCCGCTCCGGTGGTAAGCGGCCACCTGGAGGCGACGGACTTTGATTCCGTCACCAGCTTGCCGCCCGGATTGGCGCTCCCGCCCTCCCCCAAAGCGCCGGAAGAGCCGGTGCGCATGCATTGGGACCTGCTGCGCGTCGACATCCTGCATTCCTCGACCCAGTCGGCGGCACGCCACGGCCTCCTGCGGCGCGGGCCGGCGAACATCGAATTCGATGGGACCGCCAACAGCGCCAACGGCAAGCTGGACGCCAACACTCCCTTCACCCTACGGTCGCGGATGGCCAACCTGGAGATCTCCGACCTGCAGGCGCTCTTACGGCAGCATTACCCGGTCACCAGCAGGCTGTCGGTGGATGTGAACCTGACCGGGACGGTCAACGACCTGCGCGGCAGCGGCCACCTGCAAGCCACCGACCTCACCATCGCCGGGGAGCCGTTCTCCAGTCTCCGCGCCAACCTCGGCTTTGCCGGGCGCGAGGCGCAGCTCAATAACCTGGTCCTGGCCCACGATGGAGTCCAGTTCACCGGCGCGGTCGCTTACGCTGCCTCCACTCATGCATTCCGCTTCGGCTTGCGTGGCAACGCCTTCGAACTGGCGAAGTTGCAGCGGCTCCAGTCAGCCAGATACCAGGTGAACGGCGTCGCAGACTTGGACATATCGGGGTCCGGGACCCTGGAAGAACCGGTCCTCAACGGTGCGCTGCGGGTCACGCGCCTGGTGGTGAATGGCGAGCAAGTGGGCGACGTCACCGCCGACGCCGTCACCCGCGGCGCCGACCTCCAGATCAATGCCCGCGTGCACAGTCCGAACGCCGACCTCGCAGTCGAGGGCAGCGCGCGCATGAGGGAGGATTGGCCCGCGAACTTGCGCGTGCACTTCGAGCGCTCCGATATCGATCCCCTGCTCCTGGCCTACCTTCAGGGGCAGGTCACCGGCCATTCCGCGATGACCGGTTTCGTGTACGTGAAAGGCCCGCTGCGACGCCCGCGGGACCTCAACATCAACGGCACCATCGACGAGTTCTCGGCCGAGATCTCGAAGATGCGCATCGGCAGCAGCGGTCCCATCCGCTTCAGCATGGCCAACGAGGTGTTCACGCTCGAACGTTTTCACCTGGTCGCGGAGGGCACCGACCTGACCGCTTCCGGGACCGTCCGCCTGGGCGGGACGCGCGAGATGAACCTGCGGGCGGACGGACGCCTCAACATGAGGATGCTGCAGACGTTCGATTCCGACCTGACTTCTTACGGGACCACCGACCTGGCCGTCGGCATCGGAGGCTCGCTCTCCCGTCCCGACGTGACCGGCCAAATCACCATCCACGACGCCGGCATCTCCTTCATCGATCTCGCCAACGGTCTCAGCCACGTGAACGGCACCCTGGTGTTCAACGAAAACCGGCTGCGGGTGCGCTCTCTGACCGCGCAGACCGGCGGAGGCACCCTCGATATCGGCGGCTTCATCAGCTACGCCAAGGGACTGCTGTTCAATCTCACCGCCAAGAGCAGCGACATCCGCCTGCGCTATCCCGCCGGCGTGAGCTCGGTGGCCAAAGTGGACCTGCGCTACGTCGGCTCGCCGCAGAACTCACGCTTGAGCGGCGATGTGGAGATCACGCGGTTCTCGCTGAACTCGCGCTTCGATCTCGCCCAGTACCTGGAGCGGTTCAAGCAGGCGCCCGCCATGCCGGTACTGAGCGCGCCGCTCAACAATCTCCACCTCGATGTGCACATCACTTCCAGCCCGGAGGTCCAGGTGCAGACCGCGTCGGCAAAGCTCTCCGGGACGATGGACCTGCGGCTGCGGGGCACCGCCACACGTCCGGTTCTGCTCGGCCGGGTGAACGTGCTGGAAGGCAATGTCGCGATCAATGGCACCAAGTACCATATCGAGCGCGGCGACGTGACCTTCTCCAACCCCACCCACATCCAGCCCGTGATCAATGTGGAAGCCACCGCCCGCATCCGCGATTACGACATCAGCCTGGGGGTTCACGGCGAGCCGCCGCCCGGCCGGCTGGTTTCCACCTACCGTTCCGACCCGCCGCTGCCCACCGCGGACATCATCGCCTTGCTCGCGCTCGGACGCACCAAGGAAGAGTCCGTGCTGGTCGCCTCGCCCACCCAGAACTACACCGAGAGCGCCTCCAGCGCCATCCTGGAGGAGGCGCTGAGCGCCACCGTCAGCAGCCGCTCGCAGAAGCTGTTCGGCCTGAACCGGATCAAGATCGACCCCCAGGCGGGCGGCCCGGAGAGCAACCCCAACGCCCGCGCCACCATCGAGCAGCAGGTTTCCGACAAGGTGACACTCACCTTCATCACCAACCTCTCGCAATCGTCGCAACAGATCGTGCAGGTGGAGTACCAGGTGAACCGCAACCTGACCGTCATCGCTGTCCGCGACCAGAACGGGGTGGTAAGCTTCGACGTGCGCTATCGCCAGCGCAAGCGCTAGTCATGTCGGCGGCAAGCGGGAACGATGCTTTCGAACCCATGCGGCTGCGCATGGTCGCGACCCAGATCTGCGAACGCGGGGTCCGCGATCCACGGGTGCTCGATGCCATGCGGCGCGTGCCCCGGCATCTGTTTGTGCCCCGCGGCCATGAGCGCGACGCCTACGAAGACCACCCCATCCCCATCGGCGAAGGCCAGACGATCTCGCAGCCGTATGTGGTCGCCGCCATGACCGAGGCGTTGGCGCCTCAACCGGAAGACACCGTGCTCGAGATCGGCACCGGATCGGGGTATCAGACCGCGGTGCTGGCCGAGCTGGTGAGCCGGGTGTACTCCATCGAGCGTATCGCCTCACTGGCCAACCGGGGCCGGGAAGCCCTGGAGCGCGCCGGCTACCGGAACGTCTCGGTCGTCGTGGGAGACGGTAGCGAGGGCCTGCCGGGCGCCGCTCCCTTCGACGCCATCCTGGTCACGGCCGCGGCCCCGGCGCTTCCCCAAGCCCTGTTCGACCAGTTGCGCGAGGGTGGGCGCATGGTCGTCCCCATCGGCACCTACGCCGGCCAGCAGCTCTGGCTGGTGCGCAAGGCAGAGGGCAAGCCGGTGAGCACCGGGCTCGACCTTGTCCGTTTTGTCCCCTTGATCGGGGCTCAGGGGTACGACGAAAGCTGGTGACCGGCCGCGCATCCGATAGAATCGTGCTGTGGGACTGGTCCGCAACTTCCGCATCACCCTGGAGATGATCAAGTGGGAGCACTCGGTCTTCGCACTCCCCTTCGCCTTGTGCGGGGCCATGCTGGCGGCGCGGGGCCTGCCGCGCTGGAGCCAGCTCGCTTGGATCATTGTCGCCATGGTTGCGGCGCGCTCCGCTGCCATGGCCTTCAACCGCCTGGCCGACGCCGACTTGGACGCCGCCAATCCCCGCACCGCCTCCCGTGCCCTGCCCGCCGGCCTGCTCTCCCGACGCTTCGTCGGCCTGTTCGTGGTCACCTCAGCGGCAGTGCTAGTGTTCGCCGCCTGGCGCCTCAACCGACTGGCCCTGTATCTGTCTCCTGTGGCTCTGGCCATCCTGCTGCTGTACTCGTACACCAAGCGCTTCACCCGCTGGTCTCACCTGATGCTGGGATTCGCGTTGGGAGCGGCTCCGGCCGCCGCCTGGATCGCGGTCCGCGGCGCCCTCGATCCCCGCATCCTGATCCTCACCGCGGCGGTCACCTTCTGGGTCGGCGGCTTCGATGTCCTCTATGCCTGCCAGGATTATGAGTTCGACCGCCGGGCCGGGCTGCATTCGGTGCCCCGTTATCTGGGCATCGCTCGCGCTCTCCTGCTCGCCCGCCTCCTTCACCTGCTGATGCTGGCGCTGCTGGTCGTGCTGGTACTGGTTTTTCAGCTCGGCGGGATCGCGATCGCGGGTGTGCTGGCGGTGGCCATTCTGCTGGCCTACGAGCATTCCCTGGTCCGCTCGGGGGACCTCAGCCGGCTGAACGCCGCTTTTTTCACCATGAACGGCGTGATCTCGGTGGTGTTCTTCCTCTTCGTGGCTGGTGACCTTCTGCTCCGCACCCGCTGAAATTTTGTTACTTTTTTCTGGCACTCTCTCGTATATCGACATATATTTGTCCTGTTTTGGGACGTGGAAGGTGATTTGCCAAGTTGACGCGGTCTCTGCCGGCTCTGCCGGTGGAGGCCTTTGTCTTTTTTGTGCGCTTCACCCGCCCCCATCACCCGCCTGACCGGTCAGAACGAGGAACCAGCGGTGGACGAAAGGAATGTTTCAATGGCCAAAGAACGTGGGACCGTAAAGTGGTTCAACGCCAGCAAAGGGTATGGGTTCATCCAGCGCGAGCAGGGTGGAGACATTTTTGTGCACCACACCGCCATCCAGGCGGAGGGGTTCCGGACCCTCAATGAAGGCGACGCCGTAGAATTCGAAGTCACCCAGGGACCTAAAGGACTGCAAGCTTCTAACGTGAACCGTTTGTAGCCGCCGAAGGCGGGCGCCGTGGCGCCCGCCTCTTCCGCTCAGCTCCTGCCGCCCGGGCTGACCTGCGGCGCGCCCGTAGGGTAATATCGAGCTAGTGCTCCACGCCTTCCAGACCGACGATGCCGCACTGCGTCCGGTGGCCGAAAAGGTCCTGGCCGGCGCCCGCTTGGACGCCGACGACGCCCGGGCGCTGTACCGGTCAGGAGACGTTCTGGCCGTCGGCTGGCTGGCCAACCACGTTCGCGAGCGACTGCACGGCAACCGCGCTTACTTCAACGTAAACCGTCACATCAATCCCACCAACGTCTGCGTCGCCGCCTGCCGCCTGTGCGCCTTCGGACGCAAGAAAGACGCACCCGGCGCCTACACCATGGCCCTGGAAGAAGCCTGGCAGACCGCGGCCAGCGGCTACTCCGAGGCCATCACCGAGTTCCACATCGTCGGCGGCCTCCACCCCGACCTGCCCTTCGAGTACTTCCTCGATCTCATCCGCGGCCTGAAGCAGCGCTTCCCCCAGGTCCACTTGAAGGCCTTCACCATGGTCGAGATCGCGTACCTCGCCAAGCGGGCCAAGCTGACCACCGGCCAGACCCTGGAGAAACTGAAGGAAGCGGGGGTGGACTCTCTACCCGGGGGCGGGGCCGAGATCTTCGCCGACCGCGTCCGCCATATCATCTGCGACCACAAGATCGACGGTGACCAGTGGCTGGAGACCGCCCGCCTGGCCCACCAGATCGGCCTGAAGTCCAACGCCACCATGCTCTACGGCCACGTGGAGAACGACGACGACCGCATCGACCACCTGCTCAAGCTGCGGGCACTACAGGACGAGACCGGCGGCTTCCAGACTTACATCCCGCTGGCCTTTCACCCGGCCAATACCCCCTTGCAGCACCTGCACACCACCACCGGTCTGCGCGATATCAAGGAGGTGGCCATCGGCCGCCTGCTGCTCGACAACTTTCCCCACGTGAAGTCGTATTGGCAGATGGTCTCGCCCAAGATCGCGCAGATCGCGCTGCGCTTCGGCGCCGACGACATCGACGGCACCGTGGTAGAAGAAAAGATCTACCACGATGCCGGCGCCACCACTCCGCAGGGGCTGCGCCGCCAGGACCTCATCCGCCTCATCAAGGAAGCAGGCCGGGAGCCCATCGAGCGCGACACCCTCTACCGCCCGGTCACCCGCAACGAGACCTCGTTCACCGTATCGGTGTAGCCGCGGTACTGCGGCTTCTCACCCTGAGTCGAGCAATCGCTCCAGTTTCCGCCCCTAGCACCTCAACTGCCGCCAATCCTGACCCGCAAGTGCAACTTCTCATTTTTGCCTTGCGTTACACAGGCAGGTGTAAAATTCTCTCCGGAGCAAGTGCAGCAGCCGCAAGGAACGGCCAGTGGGGTTCCAGCCGCGTCCCGAGGTAGCCATGAACGTCCATATCTCCTACAAGGCCGCAAGAGCTCCCGAGATCGAAAAGGAATTCCACCAACAGATCGAGAAGCTGGGCCGGAGGCTGGCGGTCTTCCGCCCCGACCTGGTGCACTTGAAGGCCATTGTCGAGGAGAATCACCCGCGGGAGGGAACAGCCGTCTCTCTGAACCTGCGCCTGCCCTCCGGGCAGATGGCGGCACAGAAAACCAACCACACCGCCGTCTCTGCGGTCAAAGCAGCCTTTGCTGACCTTGTTTCCCAGCTTACGAAACACAAAGAGCAGCTTCGCGGCCACAAACGGCCCCCGATGCGCCGGCGCACCCAGCGCGACGAATTGCGCAACGCCGTCCCCTTTGAGAGGACCTTCGCCGCCATTCATCCGCCGAAGGTCTCCGACACCGATATTTCCACCTGGATCAACGCCAACCTCGCCCGCCTGAACGCCTTTGTGGAGCGTGAAATTGCCTACCGCGAAGCCAACGGCATGCTGGAAGAAGGCGCCGTGACCCGGGAAGAGGTCGTCAACGAAGCCATCGCTACGGCTTTAGGCGACGAAGAGAAGCCGGAGCTGCTGACCCTGGAGCGCTGGCTCTATCGCCTGGCGCTTCGCTCCATCCACCACATCGTCGCCAACGACACCGAGGCCGTCACCGCCGTCCCCCTGGAGGATTCCGCCCGCAAGCAGAACGTCCGCGGCAGCGACGAGCCCGAACTGCAGTTCCATCAGCCCGACGAGATGCTGCACCGCTCCGACGTCATCCCCGATCGGCGGACCTCGGACCCCGAGCAAGCCGCCTCCTCGGTCGAGATGGTGAACCTGGTGGAGAGCTCGCTGCGCGGCGCCGCCCGCGAAGACCGTGAAGCTTTCATTCTCTTCGCGATCGAGGGCTTCACGCTGGACGAGATTGCGGCCACCACCGACCGCAAGCTCGATCAGGTCCACGCCTCCATCGCCACTGCCCGCGAGCTCGTCCGGCAGAAGATGCCGCCCTCCAGCTTGTGGCGCGAAAAGCTTTTGCGACACACCAAGATCGCCTGAACCCGTTTTTCAGGAGAACGCGATGATCACGCGTGAGGAACTCCGTTATCTGGCAGAGATCGACAACACCGGTGATTCCGCTATCAGCTTCTATTTCCAACCCGAGACTCCGAAGGACCGTTCGCACCGCGAGGAGACCATCCTGCTCAAGGACATGGTCCGCGACGCGCTCCGCCATGCCGGGCGCAGCCCCGGGCACGGCGACAGGAAGAAGGATCTGCACCGCATCCTGGAGAAGGCGGAGCAGTGGAAGGGCGGCTCCAAGGCCAAGGTGATCTTCGCCTGCGGCGCCCGCGGCATCTGGCGGGAATACGAAGTCCCACCCCGCCTCCAGAAGTCACAACTCGTCGTCAATGATCGCTTCCATCTCAAGCCGCTGGCGCGGCTGGTCGAGGCGTTTCCCCGTGCCTGCGTCCTGCTGACCGACCGGGAGCACGCCCGCTTCTTCACCATCCGCGCCGGCGAGATCCAGGAGGCGGGCGAGATCCGGACCCAGACGCCGCGCAAGGCGCGCAGCGACGGCTTCGCCGGCTACGACGCCGGCCACGCCGAGCGCCACGTCGAGAACGAGGCGATGAAGCACTTCAAAGCCGTATCGGACCGCCTGCAGGGCCTGCATCAGTCCGCCGGCTGCGGTTCCTTCCTGGTCGGGTGTCGCGAGGACACCTGGCCTGACATCGAACCGCATTTGCATCCCTATGTGCGCCAGTGCCTCATCGGGCACTTCAATGTTGACCCGGGACTTGCCACCAAGGAGCAGGTGCTGGAGCACGCCAGCCGGCGCCTCCGGGAGCATGAGCAGTCACAGCGCCAGGGGATGGTGCGCGAGGTGCTCGGCGAAGCTCATCGCAACGGGCGCGGCGCAGTCGGCCTGCGCCACGTCCTGATGTCCCTGGAGAAAGGCGAAGTGCAGAGCCTCTTGCTGAGCGACCGCTTCTCCGCCGCCGCCAGCCGCTGCCAGCATTGCGGGCATATGGATATCCGCATGGTCCGCCACTGCGCCGTCTGCGGCCAGAAGACCCGGGAGATCGACGATGTCGCCGATGCCCTCATCGGCATCGCCATTCGCAAGGGCATCTCCGTGGTGTACGTGCGCGACGAGCCGGAGTTCGAGAAGGCCGGCAACATCGGCGCGCTACTTCGCTTCCGTGCCGACCAGAGCACACCCAAGAAACTCGCCGTCTGACCGCGGTCGTCCTTGGCTCTTAGCTCTTGGCTGCCAGACCCTCGGCAGCCTTTGTTTTGCCGACGACCCACGACCGACGACCCACGACCCGCGTGTTATCCTGCTCCGTTTTCGGAGGCCTCATGTCCACTCGTCGTGATTTCATCGCCGGCGCCGCTTTGGGCGCCGCTTCGCTCGCACTCCAGGCTCAGGAAACCAAGCCCGCCGGCCAGGGGCAGGACATCAGCAAGCTCGCTCCCCCCAAGAAGCCGGTCATCGTCTGCAAGAATACCGGCATGGCGCAGCTCGATGGCGCCTATGAGCTGCTCTTGCGCGGCCACGATACGCTCGATGCCTGCCTGTTCATCACCAGGGGCAGGGAGGACGATCCCAACGACACCTCGGTTGGTCTTGGTGGGCTGCCGAACGAAGAAGGGGTCGTCGAGCTGGACGCTTGCGTGATGCATGGCCCCACTCGCCGCGCCGGCGCCGTCGGCGGTGTCCGTAACATCAAGAACGTCTCCGCACTGGCCCGCGTCGTGATGGAGCGCACCGACCATATCTTCCTCGTCGGCGAAGGCGCCGAACGCTTCGCGGTCGCCCAAGGTTTTCAGCGCGAGAACCTGCTCACCGAGCGCGCCCGCAAGACCTGGCTCCTCTGGAAGGAGAGCATGTCCAACCAGGACGACTGGGGGCCCGGACTTTCGTCTCCGGAATGGAAGCCGCCGGCGCCGGTCCCAGCTCCGCCGCAGGGCACGCCCCAGTCGCTGGAGCTGAAGGTCAAGCGCATGGAGCAGGTCGCGTCCGACCTGGGCATCGAGCCCAAATACCGCATGAAGGCGATCCACGACTGCCTTTATCCGCCCAAGGGGACGGTCCACGTCTCCGTAGTCAACGAAAAGGGGGAGATGTCGGGTTCCACCAGCACCAGCGGTCTGGCCTGGAAGCTCCCGGGCCGCGTCGGCGATTCCCCTATCATCGGCGCCGGCTGCTACACCGATCAGGATATCGGTTCAGCGGGCGCGGTGGGCCGCGGGGAAGAGAACATCCGCATCGCCGGCGCCCATGCCATCGTCGAGAACATGCGCCACGGGATGTCGCCGCAGGAGGCGGGCATGGACGCGCTCAAGCGCATCGCACGCAATTTCAACAACGACATGACCCGCCTGCGCTTCGTGGACATGTTCTTTTTCGTCCTGCGCAAGGACGGCGCCTATGCCGGTGTCGGTCTATGGAGCCAGGTCCGTGGCAAGCCCTACAACTTTGCCGTCCACGACGGTGCCGGCAGCCGCATGGAACCCTGCGTCGGCCTCTTCCAGGGCGAAGCCATCTCCTGGCCGCCGGCGCACGCGCCTGCAGCGGGGAAGTAGTACCAAGTACCAGGAGTACCAAGTAAAAGGCCTCCAGCAACAGGAGGCCTCTGTCGCTTCTCGCTTGATACTTGGTACTGGGTACTTGGTACTGCTTACGCGAACCTCACCTTCACATCGTCCCTCTTCTCCAGGTGGATGCTGTCGATGAACCGCACCTTGCCGGTCTGCAGCGTCAGGATGATGGACGACGTTCGTATGCCTTCGCCGAAGAAGCGCACCGGCTTGAGCAACGCTCCCTCGGTCACGCCGGTGGCGGCGAAAATGATCTGCTTGCCCGGCGCCAAGTCGTCCGCAGTGTAGATGTGCTTGACGTCCTTGATGCCCATGGCCGCCATGCGCTCTTCTTGGCCCGGCTTGGTCATCACCAATCGGCCGACCATGTATCCGTTGAGGCAGCGGATCGCGGCCGCGGTCAGCACGCCCTCCGGCGCCCCGCCCGTGCCCATGACCGCGTGCACGCCGGTGCCGATGACGGCCGCGGCGATGCCCGGTGACAGGTCGCCGTCGGTGATCAGCTTGATGCGCGCGCCCGCGGCGCGAATGTCGTTGATCAATTTCTCATGGCGCGGCCGGTCGAGGATCACCACCACCAGGTCTTCCACGTCGCGCGAGAGCGCCTTGGCGATCTGGCGCAGGTTGTGGGCCACGGGTGCATCCAGGTCCACGGCCCCTTTGCACGACGGCCCGACCACGATCTTCTCCATGTAGCAGTCCGGCGCGTGCAGCAGGCCGCCGCTCTCCGACGCCGCCAGCACCGTAATTGAGCCCGGCGACCCAGTCGCGCACAGGTTGGTGCCCTCCAGCGGATCGACCGCGATGTCGATCTCCGGCACCTGGGTGCCGTCGGGGAACTCGGCGCCGACCCTCTCGCCGATATAGAGCATGGGCGCCTCGTCGCGCTCGCCCTCGCCGATCACGATGCGCCCGCGCATCGGCACCGTGTCCATGGTCTTGCGCATGGCCTCCACCGCCACGTGGTCGGCGAACTTGCGGTCGCCCTGGCCCATGGTCTTGGCCGCCGCGATAGCCGCGTTCTCCACCACCCGCAGGAATTCCAGCGCCAGGTCGCTCTCCATGTTCTTGCCGAAACTCTTGGCCAGCGCCTTCACTTCCGGACTAGTCGCCATAGATGAATTTGCCTCCATGCGCCGCGCCCACTCGGCGTTTCTTGGGGACGAGAATGATGCTCCCGCACAGCGCCATCGGTCAACAACGCGAAACGTGCAACGTGAAACGCGAAACGTGCTTCAGATCGCGTCCACGCCCGTGATCGCCTGCCCGATGATCAGGGTGTGGATGTCGTGCGTGCCCTCGTAGGTCTTTACCGATTCCAGGTTCATCATGTGGCGCATGATGGGGTAATCGTCGGTGATGCCGTTGGCGCCCAGCACGTCACGAGCCAGCCGCGCGCACTCCAGCGCCATCCACACGTTGTTCCGCTTGGCCATGGAGATGTGGTACGGCTTGGCTTTCTGCGCGTCCTTCAGCCGTCCGACCTGCAGCACCAGCAACTGCGCCTTGGTGATCTCGGAGATCATCCACACCAGCTTCTCCTGCACCAGCTGGTGCGAGGCTATGGGCTGGTCGCGCCACTGCTTGCGGATCTGCGAGTATTGCAGCGCGGTGTCGTAGCACGACATGGCCGCACCCACCGCGCCCCACGCGATCCCGTAGCGCGCCTGGTTCAAGCACATCAGCGGCGACTTCAGCCCGCCCGACTTCGGCAGCAGGCTCGAGGCCGGCACCCGCACGTCCTGCAGCGACAGCCCGCTGGTCACCGAGGCCCGCAACGACCACTTGCCGTGCACGTCGTCGGCCTTGAAGCCCTTGCGGTCGGTCTCCACGATGAACCCGCGGATCTTGTTGTCCTCGTCCTTCACCTTGGCCCAGATGATGGCGATATTGGCGATCGTCCCCGAGGTGATCCACATCTTCTCGCCGTTCAGGATGTAATCGCTGCCGTCCTTCACCGCATGGGTGGTCATTCCGCCGGGATTGGAGCCGAAGCCCGGCTCGGTCAGCCCGAAGCAGCCGAGGATCTCGCCCTTCTGCATCCCCGGCAGCCACTTCTGCTTCTGCTCGTCGCTGCCGAACTCGTGGATGGGATACATGCAGAGGCCCGACTGCACGCTGACGAAGGAGCGCACGCCGCTGTCGCCGCGCTCCAGTTCCTGCGTCATCAGGCCGTATTCGACATTCGACATTCCCGCACAGCCATAGCCTTGCAGGCTGGCGCCGAAGAAGCCCAGCTCCGCCATCGGCTTCACCAGTTCCTTGGGAAAGCGGCCTTCGCGGTTACACGGCTCGATGATGGGGATGAGGTTCTCTTCGATGAACTTGCGCGTGTTGTCGCGCACCAGGCGCTCATCGTCCGAGAGCAGCGTGTCGAACTCGATGAAGTCCACTCCCTTGAACTTGATCGCGGGCATGGGGCTCCTTGCTTGTCTTCCTTATGATTGCGCAGCGCAGGAAGGAACCCACAAACCTACCAGACGCCAAATCCGAGGGTCAAACCGGATCTCTGCGTACTCCGCGGTCAAATCGCGTATGCTGGGCCCGTAACGTGCCCCAATCCTCTCCCATCGCCGCCGGCTTCCGTACCGCTATCCGCCGGCCGGCGGTATTTTTCGGCGAGATCGCCTGGCGCTGGGCCTTCGGAGCTGCGGCCTGGGGCCTTCTGCTCCTCACCCTCTTTGCTTACCTCGAGAGCCTGACCATCACCGACGCCGACTGGCTCCTGCTGCGCACCAAGGCCCCGCCGCTGATGGCCGAAGCCGTGCGCCACATCCTTAGCGGCAGTGGGCCGCGCCTGTTGCGCGCTGCCGCCATCCTGCTGCCTGCCCTGGCAGCGATGTGGATCGTCGCCGCGTCGTTTGCCCGTTGGGCGAGCCTGCGCGCGCTGATCGAACAACCTCGCGGACGCTTCCGCACCGTGCTTGGGCTGCATTTTCTGCGCGCCGCCGGCGGGCTCGCCGCCTGGATCGGATATCTGGGCGCGCTGCTCATCGCCGGCTTTGCCGCCAGCCGCGACGCCGAAGACCATCCTGGTCTCTTTCTGCTCATTTTCTTTGTGCTCGCCGCGGTCGTCGGGTTCTTCCACGGATGGCTCCGCTGGTACCTGTTCCTGGCCAATATCCTGGCAGTGCGCGACGGCTCCGACGCCTTCTCCGCCATCGCCGCCGCCTTCGACACCTACCGCCGGCGCCGTGCGCGCTTCCTTGCCCTCGCCGCTGCCATGGGCGGCATTCGCCTTTTCCTGCTGATCGGCGTCACCATCGTCAGCCTGGTGCCGGTCTCAGTAGTCGGCTCGGCCTGGAAACTGCTGGCCATCTTGCTGGTCCTCATCACGCTGGCTTATTTCCTGATCGCAGACTTCCTGTTCGTCGCCCGCCTCGCCGCCTACATCGACATCCTGCGCGACGAGCCGGAACCCGAGCCGGCGAGCACAGTTCCGGCCCCTTCCCGGCCGTCGCCGGAATCTGTGTTGGCCTCGACCCACGATCCGCAGCCCATGGCCTCGGGACCGACGACCGACGACCGAGAGCCGACGACCGCGCTCGAGGCCAGTAGCTAGTTCTCGGTCACCCCTTTACACTTATTCTGACATCTGTCACACTCGACCGTGGAACACCGATCTATCGTCATCCTCGACTTCGGCGCGCAGTACAGCCAGCTCATCGCGCGCCGCATCCGCGAACAAAAGGTCTTCTCCGTCCTGGTCCCCTGCACCGCCTCGGTGGACGAGGTGCGTGCCTACAATCCCGCGGGCATCATCTTCTCCGGCGGCCCGTCTTCGGTCTACGACAAGGACGCGCCCACCATGGACGACCGCGTCTTTTCCCTGGGCGTGCCCATCCTCGGCATCTGCTACGGTCTCCAGGTGATGGCGCACAAGCTTGGCGGCCGGGTCAACGCCGGCAAGAAGCGCGAGTTCGGCCACGCCGACATCGCCATCACCGATAAGTCTCCCCTCTTCGATTCGCTACCCGAGCGTATCTCGGTCTGGATGTCGCACGGCGACGAAGCCACCCAGCTGCCCACCGGCTTCCACCTGGTGGCCAAGTCGGAGAACGCGGTCGCCGCCATCGAGAATCCGCAGACCCGCATGTACGCCGTCCAGTTCCATCCTGAAGTTCGGCATACGCCGCTCGGCACCGAGATCCTGAAGAACTTCGTCTTCAAGATCTGTGGCGCGCGCGGGGACTGGACCCCGCAGCGTTTTATCGACGACACCGTTGAGCAGATCAAGCGCCAGGTCGGCGACGGACACGCCATCTGCGCTCTCTCCGGCGGGGTGGATTCCTCGGTGGCCGCCACGCTGGTGCACCGCGCCATCGGCGACCGCCTGACCTGCGTGTTCGTCAACAACGGCGTGCTGCGCCTCAACGAGTTCGAGAAGGTGCAGCAGAACCTGCGCCAGCGCCTGGGGCTCAACGTCGTCGCCGTGGACGCCGGCGAGCGCTTCCTCAAGAAGCTGAAGGGCGTCACCGAGCCGGAGAAGAAGCGCAAGATCATCGGCAACGAATTCATCGCCGTATTCGACGACGCGGTCAAACACCTGCTCAAGGGCGACATCGCGCATAACGCCACGGTTGACGCGAATTACGTAGCGACGGGCGTCCCCGCCCGTCGAAAGCGTGAAACGCGAAACGTGAAACGCGAAACCATCGACTTCCTCGTCCAAGGCACTCTCTACCCCGACGTGATCGAATCCCGCTCCGTGCGCGGTCCCTCGCAGACCATCAAGACCCACCACAACGTCGGCGGCCTGCCCAAGAAGATGAAGCTCAAGCTCATCGAGCCGCTCAAGGACTTGTTCAAGGACGAAGTCCGCCGCATCGGCCGCGACCTGGGGGTGCCGGAAGAATTGCTCGCCCGCCAGCCATTCCCAGGGCCGGGGCTGGCGGTGCGCATCCTGGGCGAGGTCACGCCGGAGCGTATTGCGCTCTTGCAGCAGGCCGACGATATCGTGGTCAGCGAGATCAAGGGCGCGGGACTCTACACCAAGATCTGGCAGTCGTTCGCCGTGCTGCTGCCGGTGATGTCGGTGGGGGTGATGGGCGACGCCCGCACCTACGCTTACACCTGCGCCATCCGCGCCGTGCACTCCGAGGACGGCATGACCGCCGACGTGGTCGAGCTGCCCTGGGAGGTGCTGAAACGCATCTCCACCCGCATCGTGAACGAGGTGAAGGGCATCAACCGCGTGGTGTACGACACGACCTCCAAGCCGCCGGGAACGATCGAGTGGGAGTAAAGACCCCTTGTCACCGCCGAGAACGCAGAGATCGCCGGGAAATCTCACTTCTGTCATCCTGAGCGAGGGCGAACGCCCGAGTGAAGGACCCCTACCGGTACCGGGTCGCAGCATGCCGCCTACAGGCACCTCGGCCCGGCCCCCTACCCCTCGGGGTCATCAGTTCAAACAAAGGATTTAGCTACTGATATCAATGGCATCAGTAGGGACCCTTCGGAAGCCTCAGGGTCTCGGCGTCGGGCTCCCGCTTCGCTCACGCCCGCCAAGCGCCTCGAGATTCACACCCCTCCCCCCTCCCCCTCGATATGTCGATCCAAAGGACTTAGGGGTGAAAGTATGTCGGATATGTCAAAGAGCGAATTCGGCGCGAGCGGTGGGCCCGCTACATCCAGAGTAGCAAATCGGAAGTTGTGGACTTGGCGGTGAAGAATCGGTTCTGGCGTCGAATCAATAAGTTGCAGGGCTGAAAATAAAGTTCTTGACAATAGCTGTTGGCTATACAAATCGAGATTCCGTGATAAACGTATTTTGTTGAACTTAGACGGATGCGACGGCCCGCGCGAGGACGCGCGGGCTACTTTGTGGAGATCTGGATTCCGGGTGGGGCTTCCTCGACTCGGGCTGAAGCCCTCCCTCGGGGTGACAAGAACAGCAGGTCCCTCACGGCTGAAGCCGTTCGGGATGACACCCTCTTTTTCTCGGCGATCTCGGCGGTCAAGAAATAAAGGCGGGTCCGAAAGCCCGCCTCTATGCGCTATGTCCTATGTGCTCTGGACTATCTTCCCGCCATGGCCGGCTCGGGGACTTCGTACTTGGAGAACCACGAGGTCGCGGCCTTCAGCCGCTCGTTGACGTTGTTGATGTTCTTCACGCCCTCGGTCTCCAGCCAGTGGCGGAAGGCCTGCGGGCCCTGGTTGGCGTACACCGGGATGCCGTCTTTCCAAGTGGCGCGGCCGCAGAGCACGCCGTTGAACTTCACCCCGGACTCCGCCGCCAGCTCCAGCGACTCGGTGAACTCGGCGTTCGACACGCCCGCCGACAGGTAGATGAAGGGCCTGGTGGCGACCGCGGCAGCGTCGCGGAACAGCTTCATGGCTTCCTGCTTGGTGTAGGCCTTCTCGCCCTTGTAGGCCTTGGCGCCCTCGACGAACTTCATGTTGATGGGCACTTCGACCTTGAGCACATCCACGCCGTAACGGTCCTTGCTGAACTCGCGCATGGACTCGGTGACGATGCGGGGCTTTTTCTTGGAGTACTCCAGGCCCTTCTCGTCGGCGCCCTCTTCGTAGCCAACGAACTCCAGGAAGAAGGGGACATCGTTGGCGCGGCACTCGTCGCCGATGCGCTCCACCCAGGCATGCTTCTGGTCGTTGACGTCCTTGGGGTCGTCGGGGGTGTAGTAGAGCAGGATCTTGACCGCGTCGGCCCCGGCTTCCTTCAGCCGTTTCGCCGACCAGTGGTTGAGAAGGTCGCCCAGGCGGCCCGGACCGGTCTTGTCGTATCCGGTCTTCTCGTAGGCCAGCAGCAGGCCGGCGTTCTTGGCGCGCCGCTTCGACGCCGGCAGGCCCCACTCGGGGTCGAGCAGGATGGCCGAGGCGTGCGGCGTCAGCACTTCGGTGACCAGCGACTTGAATTCCTCAAGCTGCTTCTCGGTGGCATTGGCGCCCAGCGCTTTTTTCAGCGAGCCGCGCTGGTCCATGGCGGCGGCGGCGATCACGCCCCGCTCGTTCGATACTTTCTTGAGACCGGCAAGCTTTCCAGGGGTCAGTTTCACGGGAGATTCCTCCTAAGCGCGCTGGAAATGATTGGCTGGAGCTCCTGATGGGCCGCGCGCGGGATAACAGGCGACCATTGTACAGCCCTCAGCCCTCAGCCGTCAGCCCTCAGGAAGAGCCGGCACAAAGACTACTGCCTCAACAGGAGGGAACTGAGCACCGCCTGCTGCTTGGCGATCAAGTTTTCCACGCCCTTACGCGCAAGGTCGGTCATCTTCTTGAGCTGGGCGTCATCGAAGGGCTTCTGCTCGGCGGTGGCCTGCATCTCGACGAACTTCTTGCCGCCGGTCATGACGAAGTTCATGTCCACCTCGGCGCGAGAGTCCTCCTCATAGCTGAGGTCGAGCATGATCTCGCCGTCCACGATGCCCACG